>NZ_JAQVNX010000012.1 GCF_028702905.1 Methanofollis sp. | reverse complement strand
GGGAGATTGCCATCCACTCCTATCCAAATGGTGAGGGGATCGGGGGGTGCGAGCGGAGCGAGCTTGAGAAAACGGAACGTTTTCGAGTGAAACCCCCGGAGAAGAACGCCGATCTACCGCCGCCATATACACCCCCGGATCCCAGATCCGGGCAATATCCGCTCCCCCTCCCTCCTCCTCGGCGGCACCGGGGGGACCGGGAGAGGGGACGGCATTACCTGCAGTCATACCAACGGCGAGAGGGCGTTGAGTCCTGCCGGATTTTGTCCTGTTTCGCCCACAGGCCCCGGCATTCCGGGATCGCCGGATCTCCCCGGTACGGCCCCGGATGGGAGGCGCAATGCCCGGATCTGGGGTTGATTCGAGCGTATTTGACCCGGATGCACCTGGCAGAGCAGCACTTGATTGGGAAGAAACAGGGTATCACAGGGAGAGAGATTGCCGTATCCCTGCCTATCCTGATGATGGGGGGGTGCGACCGAAGGGAGCTTGAGAAAACCTTAGGTTTTCGAGTGGCGACCGTAAGACGTCGAGAATTCCCGGCAGCAGAGGGACGGAGAGTGTCGCCGGACAAAAGTGTGTGCGGCCTTACAGGGACAGGGGAAGAAAAAAAGGGGAGGGGCGGATCATTTACGCGTTGCTGATCGCCCATTTCACGGCCGCATCGAAGAGCGCCCACCCTTCGGGTGTGGTGCTGGCTGCGACCTGGTCGTGGAGGAAGAACCCGACACGAGGTGCCGGGGCCTTCATGCCAACCATCTGGGCGCCGGTGTCATAGGCGAAGACCGTCACCTTGTCGGGCTGGCCGACGACGGTGGCGACCTTTGCTGCACCTGCAGTTGGAAGGCCGTACATTTCTGAACCGGCAGTGCCGGTGACTTTCACGGTGCCTTTCAGACCGGCGGCGAGCGGGCTTGCCGCATCGGCGATGGCCACCTGTGTCTGGCCTGCAGCCGCAGAGTAGTCGGTGCCGCGGGAGGTGCCGGTCATCCTGAGGTCGTCATAGAGCCAGGCCTCGCAGGAGATCACCGGCACGGCAACACTTCTGAGCGTCGTGCCGACAGTCCCGCTGTTGAGGCTGGATGAGATGATCACGACGTCCTTGCCCTTGGCATCTGCTGCAGTGACAAGGTCGTCATCCTTTGCGGTCACGGTGTAGCCCGCGGACTCAAGGTGCTTCTTGACGGCGAGGTCCCCGGTTTCCAGGGTTGTTTTCCCGGTGATGAACAACACTGTTGCAGATTCGCCGGGTTCAGGGGTCGGTTCCGGCGTGGGTTCGGGGGTCGGGGTTACGTCTGTCGAACCGTCCGCACCCGCTGCCCATTTCACGGCTGCGTCGAAGAGCGCCCACCCTTCAGGTGTGGTGCTGGCTGCGACCTGGTCGTGGAGGAAGAACCCGACACGAGGTGCCGGGGCCTTCATGCCGACCATCTGGGCACCGGTGTCATAGGCGAAGACCGTCACCTGGTCGGGCTTGCCGACAACGGTGGCGACCTTTGCCGCACCTGCAGTCGGAAGGCCGAACATCTCATAGCCGGCAGTGCCGGTGACTTTCACGGTGCCTTTCAGACCGGCGGCGAGCGGGCTTGCCGCATCGGCGATGGCGACCTGCGTCTGACCTGCAGCCGCGGAGTAGTCGGTGCCGACCACAGTGCCGGTCATCTTGAGGTCGTCATACTGCCATGCCTCACAGGAGATCACCGGCACGGCGACGTTTCTGAGAGTGGTGCCGACAGTCCCGCTGTTGAAGCTGGACGAGATGATCACGACGTCCTTGCCCTCCGCATCTGCCGCGGTAACAAGGTCGTCTTCTTTCGTCGTTACCGTGTAGCTCGCGGACTCAAGGTGGTTCTTCACCGCTTTGTCGCCAGGGCTCAGGTACGAGTTCCCGATGACCAGCAGCACCTTTGCAGGTTCGCCGGGTTCGGGTGTGGGTTCGGGTGTGGGTTCAGGTGTGGGTTCGGGGGTCGGGGGGACTTCCGTCGACCCGCCGGCTTCAGCCGCCCATTTCACAGCTGCGTCAAAGAGCGCCCACCCTTCGGGTGTGGTGCTGGCTGCGACCTGGTCGTGGAGGAAGAATCCAACACGGGGTGCGGGTGCCTTCATACCGACCATCTCGGCGCCGGTGTCATAGGCGAAGACCGTCACCTGGTCGGGCTTGCCGACGACGGTGGCGACCTTCGTTGCACCTGCAGTCGGAAGGCCGTACATCTCATAACCGGCAGTGCCCGTGACTCTCACGGTGCCTTCCAGGCCGGCGGCGAGGGGGCTTGACGCATCGGCGATGGCCACCTGCGTCTGACCTGCAGCCGCGGAGTAGTCGGTGCCGACCGCAGTGCCGGTCATCTTGAGGTCGTCGTACTGCCATGCTTCACAGGAGATCACCGGCACGGCAACGTCCTTGAGCGTCGCACCGACAGTCCCGCTGTTGAAGCTGGACGAGATGATCACGACGTCCTTGCCCTCCGCATATGCCGCGGTAACAAGGTCGTCTTCTTTCGTCGTCACCGTGTAGCCTTTCGACTCGAGGTGATCCTTCACAGCTTTGTCGCCGGGGCTCAGGTACGAGTTCCCGGTGATCAGCAGCACATCCTTGCCGTTGTCCGGTTCGAGCGTGGGTTCGGGTGTGGGCTCAGCCGTGGGTGTCGGGGTTGGTGTGATGGTTGGTGTGGGTGTTGGAGTTGGGATCGGTGTCGGTGTCGGAGTCGGAGTCGGTGTCGGCGGGATCACCGGACCAATGACCTTGGTGCCGATGAAGTTGGTCTTCGCGCCGGTCACTTCGACATTGGAGACCTGCACCAGACCGTTTGCAGAGGCCTGGTTGTTGATACCGGTGGCATATCCCGAGATCTTCGAGTTTGCGACCACGATGGACGACGGGGCCGAGACCTTCGACTGCACCCTGATGCCCGATGTTGACCGGGAGGTGCCGGACGAGATGGTCAGCCCGTTCATGTTCACCTTGGAGCCGCCTGCAAGGAAGAGGACCGGCTCGGGGGAGTTCGCAACCGAAGATGACGTGATCTTCAGGCCGCCCGCACCGACACTGAGGATGCGAACGCCGATCTTCGAGCCCTTGTCGCTGGACCCGCTAATGGAACTGCCGTCCGGGTAGTCGCACATGAAGCCGACGATGTTGTCCTCGGAGATGCAGTTCTCAAGGGTCATGCCCTCCATGACGATGTAACCGGCACCGAAGTCGGGGTGGGAAGCGCCGGTCTTCTGCTTCTGGCCATTGTCACGGCTGACACAGTCGATGAGCCTGACGTTCTTCAGCTTCGGGGGTGGCTCGGCGTGGAAACCGGACTCCCAGGTGCCCTCGGCGACGCACCTGGTGTAGGTGACGTCCTGGACGGTGTCGATGTACTCGGCGATGTCGAAGCCGACATCCCAGGCCTCGCCGTACTGGTGCCTCTCACCGTAGTACTGGTCGTACCTGCCGCAGTTGATGGCCTGGCAGTCCGTGTACCTGATGTTCTTGACGATCGACGGGGTACCCCAGCCGCCACCGTTGTGGACAAAGCCCCAGCGGTCGCAGTCGATCGCCTTACAGTTGATGAACTGAATGTCTTCGACCGTCTTGCTGTACGCGTAGATGATGAAGGCGGCCATGTACGAGTTGTCGACATTGTACACCTTCACATTTTCAATGATGTGGTGGGACGAACTGATGTAAACGCGTCCTTTCCCGTTTATCTGGAGATCGGATACTTTTACATTGCTCACGCTGGAGAGAGAGACTGCTGCGGATGAGACAAAATTCAGAAATGTCGCATCTTCGCCTTCCCCTTTCAGGTTCGTGGAACTTTTCGGGACGACATTGCCGTTCAGGGTATAGTGACCCCTGGAGAGAATGACCGTACCGCCCGAGGGGAGGGCAGCAAGTGCCTTGTTAATCTCAACCTGATCGCTCGTGCCGTCACAGACATAATCTGCCTGATTTTTTACTAAGTTGCTGCTGTCGCTTGCTGCAACAACAAGGGATGCTGCACCTGCTGCCTGAACAAGACAGGTCAGTAGGGCCAATCCCGCAACTAGTGTTAATAGTGATACCAATCTCATATACTGTCCTCTGGATCTGTTCGTTCTTCACCTTCTGCTCGTTTTTTGGTTTTTTGTATTACAAATAATTAGTTTCGAGCAGCCACATATAAACAATTCTATTTTATAATATTCACATAATTGCCGGCTATTATCGGACGATATGGTGTTAGTGAACAATAAAACGATCAGAGCACTCAAAAATGATATTCACATGAGCAAGGTATATATATAGTAAATGACACATGGCTGGAGAGCCCGGAGAATATCTCTCCTATCTTCAGAACATCGCCACAAGACAAATTGCTAAAATAACATCATTGCCACGAGTATTAAATTTTTTTAATTGCAATCTCATTTTCAGACAAAAGATACCAAATGCTATTCATCTGGCAAATGCGGCCCAATTATACAATTAAGAAAAGAAATGACGATAGATTATATAGTGATCACATTGCAATTTATAAAATTTTTCTCAGACCGGATCACCGACACATTCTCGACCCTCACACGTCCCCGATTCTCCGCCCGGTTGACGATACCAGAATGATATCCTGAAATTACGCTGTCCCGGACAAGGATCCTGTCCGGGTCCCTTACCAGTGCATTCACGGTGATCCCGGCGGTCGGGCACGGGGTCTTTGATCGGATCATCATATCCTCCAGAGTGATGTTCAGTGTCGGTCCCGTCCAGACATAGACCGGTTCGCCGGTACCTTCGGTCGCGCATGAGCGCAGGTGCAGACCTTTTTCTCCGATGGTCAGCATCAAAAAACCCTTCTCCGACCCAATATCGCGACAATTGAAAAGGTAACTATCTTCGGCCCTTGAACAGTGAAAACCGACTGCATTGTTTTCAGAGGTGCAGTTCTCAAGGTACATTCCCTCATTCACCAGAAATCCGGCACCAAAGTCCACCTCTTCTCTGCCAATCTTCTGTTTCTGTGCATTATCAGTACTTGTGCAATTAATGAGTCTGATATTGGTTAGGCGGACAGCATCTTCGGCATGAAACCCGGACTCCCAGCACCCTTCGGCGTGGCACCCGACATAGGAGATATTGTCCGCGCTCTGGAGAGACTCGGCAATATCGAAACCCACATCCCAGGCCTCGGCATACTGGTGATCGACACCGTAGTATTGGTCATACCGGCCGCAGTTGATCGCCTGACAGTTCGTATAGGTACAGTCCCGCACAATGTTCGGTTTTCCCTCACCCGAGTGGACAAAACCCCATCGATCGACGTCCACGGCCCTGCAATTGACGAAGTTGACATTTTTGATCACTTCGTTGGCCGCGTAGATCATGAATGCCGCGATATAGGAGTTGTCCACGTGGAAGACCTCCACATCCTCGACATCAACATCTGACGTGCTGATATAGACACTTCCTTTGCCGGTGATCCCGACGTTCGAGAGGCGTATGTCCTTCCCTGAATTCATCCTGACCGACCCTGCGGAGAGATAGTTCAGGACTGTCATATCGGGGCCACGCCCCACAAGAGTGGAGTTGGTCGGAATATCGATCGAGTCTGTACAGTAAAATGTCCCGTCTGTCAGGACGACCGTGCCGCCCTGCGAAGGAATGGCGCGGAAGGCGGCCCTGATCTCTTTTTGATCGTCCTGGCCGTCGCAGACAAAATCCGGGGAGTACGGGATCTCGTCTACGCTTGTTTGTGAGGCAACAACGACGACCGGCCCCGAGGGCCATGGAGGACGTTCAGGTTCTGGGGTGACGTTCTCGCTGTCTTCTGGGGGGGTAGAAGGGATCTGGGAAAGTATAATGGCAATACCTGTCAGAACAAGGATGGATGCTACCAGCAGAATAATGATCTTTTGTTTAGCGGCAGATATCAACTGTATTCACCCCCACGGAAGGACAATCGGTGCACACTGACAGACCTGCGTTTCGATCCCCGGTAAGGTCGGGAGATCACGACACGAGTGCCCATCGCGTCAGCAGGCAGACCCCATTATTATGCTAGTCAATTAAGAACTTTTCGCTCAGTTTTTTCGTACACCCTCGGATTATAATATCAATTTATCACTCTATCAGTGGATTTAAGAAGAGCTAGCACTGGATGCTCCAGATAGGGTTACCTTTATATTGCGACGCACACTTACGGCGTGTGATGCCGACAGACGGGAGCGGCCTGGATATTTTGTTCATAGAACCTTTGAAATCATCCGAAGGTGCCAACGGGAAGGTGACTCACAGCTGCGAACTCATCGCCGGACTCGCGGCCGGGCACAACAGGCTCCATATCTTTTCGGCCGTCGACCTGCCCTTTGTGCATATGGACCATATCTTCTGCTCCTCCATACCTGACCGGGGTAATCTTCGACTGTACGGGAGTATTGTCAGATCGCTTCTTTGCAAGGACTCTTCCCGGAGATATGACGTCATCTATACCAGAAACTCGTTCTTTGGAGTCCTGGGAGATCTGTTTTCCGGAAGGATCCACGGCACGCCGATCATATGTGAGGTCAACGGCTTTTTCGGGGACGAGATCAGGCTTATCGATGACAACCACTCTTCATCAGGCATTGCCGCATGGATGAACCGAACCCTCTGTACCGTCTCCGAACAGTACCTGCTCAAAAGAGCCGATGCGATCATCGCCGTGACGGCGGGGATAAAGCGTCACCTGGTCGAGGAGTACGGGGTGGACGAGAAAAAGATCACCGTTATCGAAAACGGGGCGAACACCGGGATCTTCAGGCCGGGCGACCAGGAAGAGGCGCGGAAAAAACTGGGCCTGGACCTCTCGGCAAGATATATCTGTTTCACCGGCAATTTTGCCCCCTGGCAGGGCCTGCCCGACCTGGTCAGGGCCATTCCCCTGATCCGCGACACCTGCCCGGCGGCCCGCTTCCTGCTTGTCGGCGACGGCGTGATGAGAGAACAGTGCACCACCCTGGCAGAGGAACTTGGGGTCAGGGATAGAATCCACTTCACCGGGAGGGTGGCCTATGAGAGCGTACCCGACTATGTCACTGCCAGCGATGTCTGCGTCGCACCGTTTATCAGGGATAGAAATGACAAAATCGGTCTTTCTCCCCTGAAAGTGTATGAATACATGGGATGCGGAAAACCTGTCGTAGCAAGCGACATCGCGGGTGTCAGAGAACTGCTCGACCTCTCAGGAGGAGGTATCCCGGTCAGACCCGAGAACCCGCAGGCCATTGCTTCGGCCGTCACGATGCTCCTGGCCGACCGCGAGAAGAGGACGCAAATGGGGAGGGCCGGGTGCGAGTATGTCAGAAAAAACAACAGCTGGGAGGTCGTCGCCCGGAAAGTCGGAGATGTCTGCTCGGAGGTCGTGTCACGTCGTTCGCGGAATGGCCGGGGACACCGGGGATAAGCCCGGTCAGGGGATGTAGTCCGGGAATTTTTGGACATCCTGATACAGGTTGCGGAGATGTCTGTTGCCGGGATTGACTGAAAAAAGTATAAATAGAACAGGAGTGTCAGTATGACGCCTGGCCGGAATTTCCCGGATGAGATAAAATATATTCTGGAAATATTGCCATATGCCGATTTTTTCGATCATGTATTTCCCGAAAGATTGGGTGAAATATTGCGCCCGAATCCCGACAACAAAGAAAGGGGGGCCGGCAGGTGCCGCCAGCGAAAGCCATAAATAAAGCATTGGTATAGGCATTACAAAACAGGGGAAGACAGAAGAGATACATGCCGGTTTGAGCAGATGGCGGACCATACCGATCAAGGGACAGGCGGGCATAAGGCTGGTGAAAGATCCGGCATTGAACTGGATAATGCACCCGGCATGATGTTCCTTTCTGTCTGTCAGAACCACCACACGAGATTTCCACCGGCAGAGAGAAAACAACCGGGGGACATCGCCGCACACCGCCAGAACCCGTGCGTACGTGCCATTATAGCATGTACCTCCCCTCTGGATGTCAGGAAATAAATGATGGTCATGGTGACCGCACATGCAGGTAGAAATTCGTCTATCCAACCATTTTTCACCGTGGAGACATGTAGAGACGGATAAAGCGGATTGCTCTATCAAAGGCCACATATTCGTCGATAACCGCCTGGCAGACGACGAAGAGATAGCATCACGTCTTTCCCAGGAGATATCCGGGCCCGTAACCGACAGGAAGGATCTCGCGGGACTGCTCAGCCACCTGAACGGAGAATATGTGATCGTCATTGATGCACCTGATCGCGTGCTCTGTGTCGTCGACAGGATCCGGAGCATTCCGATCTATTATTCTGAAATTCCGGGGAAACTCCTCATCTCCGACGACGCACATGCCCTGAAAGAGGCAATGGCCACAGGACCGGATGACAGACGAGCGGCCGAATTCCTGGTAACCGGTTTTGTCACCGGCAGAGGCACTCTCTTCCACGGGATAGAACAGATACAGGCAGGGGAATTTCTTTTATATGATAAGATCACGGGAAAAACGGACCTGTATCCCCATTATTGCTATCAGCACGGAGAATTTTTCCCGGCCTCCGAAAAGCAGATGATCGAGCAGCTGGATCGTGTCTGCACGAACATCTTCAACCGCCTCATCGAAACCACCGTCGAACAGGGGAAACATATCGTCGTCCCCTTGAGCGGCGGACTCGACTCCAGAATCCTTGTGGCGATGCTCAAAAGGCTCGGAGTCGAGGACGTAACCTGTTTCACGTACGGGATCAGAAACAACCGGGAATCACGTTTCGGCAGGGAGGTGGCCGATGCACTGGGGTACCCCTGGTATTTCGTCGAATATACCGCGGCAAAGTGGGAAGAGATGTACTGCTCACCTGAACTGGTGGAAGTACTCAGGTACAGCGGAAATCTCACTGCCCTCCCTCATATTCAGGACATGGCCGCCGTCAGGGAACTGAAAAAACTCGACATAATCCCTGATGGATCGGTTTTTGTCCCGGGCCACGGTGCAGACGTGCTCTCCGGGTGTAAAATACCCCCATCATATAATATCAGGCGGGGATGCACCTCGGAAGAGGCCATACACTACGTTCTTGCCGACCACCATTCCTACTGGGACTGGGGCAACGACGGACTGCTCACGAAAATCTTTGAAGAGAGGATCCGGTCCATTATCCCTGCAGTCCGTGCCGATGACAGGGAGTCAGGGGCAAATGCAATAGAATTTTTTGATTATAGAGAGAGACAGGCAAAATATATCATCAACTCGGTTCGGACGTACGAGTATTACGGCTATGAGTGGAGGATCCCGTTCTGGGACAATGAATTCATGGAATTCTTCATGAAAGTTCCCCTGCAGTACCGGATGAAGCAGAGATTGTACAAACTATTCGCGCGCGAGAAGCTCTTCACCGGCGACCTGAAAGAATTAAAATATATCGAGTGTACGACCAAAATAGACGATTCCCTCCCTCAGAGATGGATCTCGGCCCAGAACAAACTCAGACTGATATACGACCGTATCGCGGACAGGGGGATCTATGCCTTGTGGTACCGGGACCTCCAGTCCATGCTGCTCAAAAAGAATTCTCTTATGACAGATATCAGCAGCAGCAGGTACCCTCTCGTCAGGACGATGGTGATGCAGCGCAGGCACGATCCGTCTGCATTAACAATCATCAGTCTCCTGAACCTTGAATATCTCCTGCAGTGTGGAGATATTCCGCGTCTTGACGAAGGAGACGTGAAAAGCAAAAAAGAATGTATCTGGGATGTCGGCATTTCTGATTATTCCAGAGAGACTCCGCGATGATTTTTCGCCCTTTTCATCCATGAGATAATTATAAATATAAATATTGATATGGGATGGTCGGGGGGGGCACGTGGCAGATTTGTCAGACAGGATACAGGTCCCGGATTCTTCAGGATATAACGAAGCACTCCAACGGGTTCAGGATCTGGCCCGGAATGTACGGGGCCATGAGACCGTTAAAACAGATCATATTGATTACTCGCTTCCTATCGGGACCGACGAGAGAGTCGGCCACATGGACGGGAAACCCTGCAGGCGCCTTGTGATTTTTCTTCGGTCAACAGGGTGTGAATGGGTCCGGGAAAGTGGTGGGTGCACGATGTGCGGTTTTTACTGCAGCACCAACCAGGGGGTCAAGGTCTCGGACGAGGACTATATCAACCAGATCGAGCATGTCGCCGATACGGTGGACCTGAACGACTATCCGGTCGTCGCATTATACAATGACGGGAACTTCCTTGACGAGAGGGAGATCTCATTCGAAGCCCAGAAAAAGATCTCGTCCGTCCTCAACAGTTTCCCGGGCATCAGGAGGGTGGTCATCGAGTCCCGGATCAATGACGACTCCATTGAAATGGCACAGAGGATTAAAAAACATCTCCCTGATAAAGAACTGGAAATATTGTTCGGATTCGAGTCGGCCAATCCTGAGATCATGAACCTCTGCATCAACAAGGGCTTTACTGCCAGGAACTACGACCATTATCTTGCAAAGATGAAGGACTCTGGCGTATCCTTCAAACCGCTCCTTCTGCTGAAACCACCCTTCTTAACCGAGCAGGAGGCCATCTCCGATGTGGTCGGAACGATCGGTTATCTGTATGCACGCGGCATCCGCAGGATGGACCTCGAGGTTACAACGGTCGAGAGGAACACGGTCGTTCACGAACTCTGGAAGAAGGGCCTCTACTCTCCACCCATGTTATGGAGCGTCCTTGAGGTGATACGGCAGTATAAGGGGATGTACGGGGACGAGATCAACATGTACATCAGTCCGTCCCAGTACTCGGTCCAGTCGCTGGACGTCGCCAGAAATTGCGGGACATGTGACAGGGAGATCCTTGAACGGATCGACATGCATAACCTGGATTTCAACACAGAGGTATTTGCCGATCTCGACTGCGATTGCAAACATGCCGGGTGGGCGGACAGGATGGGTGAGCAGGATCCGCTTGGCATCCCGGAAAGAGTGATGGGCCAGTTAAATCTGCTGGACACTCCCGATTAATATTTTTCCGGCCCCCAATCCTCCCGATGATAGAACCCGCTTTTCAGGAAAGATTGTTGCTGTCATGAGAGGGAACAATCACGATCCTCGAAGACGGGAAGAAAACACATTTATAGCATCAGGCGGACTTCACACCGATATCTCTGGGACTTCCGGTACGGAGAGAGCATATGCATCTGGAACTACTCCTGAATAATCCATATTACCCATGGAAGCAGGCCGAATCCAGGGGGATCCATTGCTATTACAAAGGGACATTTTTTCGGGGCACGGAAGTCCTGTCTGATTCGGAGATGATCGAGGGTATAATACGGTCATATCCCGCCGCTCCGGAGATTGGTCGACTCAGAGAGATAGCATCCGGGATCATCGGCGAATTCTGCATCATCATCGAAAGTGACGGCCACCTCTTCTGCATATCTGACCGTACACGGAGTATCCCCCTTTTTTATGCCACAAACAGGGACCAGATCATCGTATCAGACGATGCAAATGTCATCAGGTCCATCATGCACCCGGCACTGGACCCTGAGAGTGCGGCAGAATTTCTGGTGACAGGGTATGTGACCAGCGAAGGCACGCTTTTTCAGGGCCTGAAGCAGACGAATGCAGGCGAGATCCTTGTCTTAGAGAAAAGAACGGGATCGATCCGTACAACCCCCTACTATCGGTACCTTCATGGCGACTACTACCAGGAGGACGGGACAGCATTGATGAATGCCCTGGACGAAATCCTGTACCGGGCCTTCGCGAGGCTGATGGCATCCACTGCCGGGAGAGGGCAACAGATTGTCGTTCCTTTGAGCGGCGGACTCGATTCCCGGATCATCGCCGCAATGCTCCGAATTGTGGGGGCGAAAGATGTTGTCTGCTATAATTACGGGCACCCCACCAACAGGGAGAGCAGAGCAAGTCAAAAAGTGGCGGAGGCACTGGGGTACCCCTGGCATTTCATCGAGTACACGCAGGACGCGTGGGAAGAGTGCTACACGTCCCCTGAGATGAGGACGTACCAGAAATATAGCGGAAACCTTGCGTCGCAACCTCATATTCAGGATTTTTTTGCCGTGCATACGCTGAAAAAAGAGGGCATTGTTCAGGACAATGCAGTCTTTGTGCCGGGGCACGCGGGGGATATGCTCAGCGGGTCGCATATCCCGGCATCGTACCGGAAAGACGGGGAGTATTCGCAGGAAAAAGTGATAGATGATCTTCTCACAAAACATTACTCCCTGCTGGGCTGGAACCACAATGGTCTTCGTTCTCTCTATTCACAGAAGATTGCACTGGGGTGCGGGGATATCAGGGTCCACGACAATGACTCCTGTGCAAACGCCATTGAATATTTTGATTTCTACGAACGCCAGGCAAAGTTCATCGTAAACGCGGTTCGTGTGTACGAATTTTTCGGCTATTCCTGGAGTTTGCCCTTATGGGATGCCGAGTTGATCAATTTTTACCTGCATGTACCCCTCCACCACCGCATCGGACAGAAATTGTACAAGAGGTATGCCCGGGAGAGATTGTTTGTCGGAAAATATGAGGGGCTTCGCAAGATAGAATGTACGAGCAGATTTGAGACGCCCCTGAACAACTTCCTCTCAGATGCAAGACACGGGCCGTCCTTTCTCATGCACCTCATCTGTACAGGGGGACAAAAAACATCATGGTACAACAAAATTCTTGCCATGCTGGAAGAAAACCGCCTGCCCCTTCCTGAGGTGCTGATGCAATACCCCTCCCTTGTCTCACTGGTCGGCCAGGAAAGCGCAGCCCCTGAGATCAGACTGAACGGCCTTATCATACAAAATTATCTGAGTCTTATCATCCCTGACGACGGACTCCAGGGCTCCTGTCCGGAGGCCGGAGAGAGTCGGATCGAGTAATAAATGGTGCGTAGACCCCCTCCAGAAACATTCTTTTCAGGGGGCTCCATGAAAATGCTGCAGGTGTATTTCCGTACTCAAGTTCACGAGCGCTCGCGCCCCACACCCGGACAGAGGGGGAATATGCTTTGTAGAACCCCTCCCATTTTCTGGGTATGAACGTGACTCACCCGCCTTCCTACATCTTCGCACCGGGGGCTCTGCCCCCGGCGCAAGCGTGCGAGAAGGCACGTCGACCAGACGAACTCCTCAGAACAATTTTCATGCGGTATGCCTGAGGCGTGCTCCCGACTCATGCCTGATTCTACATAGCCGGGGAATAGCAACCCTCCTCATCAGGATCCCTGTCTTATCTTTCCGGGGCCAATCCAGAATGAGGGACGACCGAAGGGGGTCGAGAAAAACTCCGGACCGGCGAGAGATCGATATCTCCAGAGCAAAAAACAGGATGATGGGCCCTGTCAGGTACCCATGATCGCGGAAGAGAGTTTCAGGTACGCGGACTTTTTCGTCACCCCGTAATAGGGGACGAGACTCGGACTGAAATTCTGGGTAAACTCGGCAAGATAGGGAATATTTGCGGTCATCAGGTTCATCTCGCGGTATCCCCTCTCCTTGAACTCCCGGATGGACTCGGAGAGAAGGAGGAAGGAGGCCCCGGAAGCCTTGGACTCGTGACTGGTCGCGGCGGCCCAGCGGTAGACCCTCCGGTTGTCGAAGAGATAGAAATCCCCGCTGATCATCTCACCATCCTGGTTCTGCGCGGTGACCAGTTCGCAGTTCCCGCGTGCGTGGAAGGTCTCGAATATGCTGCGGAACAGGGGTTTCTGAAGGGGTGGCGCCATGCCCCTGTTCTGGAAAGTACGCTCGAAGAGTTTATAGAATGTGTCGATGTCTTCTGATTTTCGGATTACAATCCCGGTTTCTGTTCCTTTTTTCACATTCCTCTTTGCATTTCTCGACAAACTGACCGCGGCCGGGTCGATATAGTACGTATACAACACATTGGTCTGCCACCCTTCCCAGATGAAGCACCTGATATCTCTCCACTCCGGAGCGTTCACAATATGAAGGCTGTCAAAATCCTCCGCATTCATATACCCGATCAGGGACCGTGTCACATCCTGCCGCCTCTGCTCGCGGGCACGGCCACTGCTCCCCTCCTGAGACAGAAAAACGATCCCGCCATAGGGATTCATCGGTGGGATCGATGTTCCGATATGGAGCAGCCCTCCGATCTGATAGAAAAAAAGAGGACACCCTCCGATAAGTTTTCCCTCATCGAAACACCCGTAGATTTTATAGTCCATCCCCCGTGCACGACTCATGACCGAAAGCCACGGACTGGAATGGAATATCGAACCCTCAGGTGCAGATCTCACGACCGCGTCCCATGCAGGGAGTTCGTCCATGCCAAGACGCCGGACCGAGATGTCAGAGATACCTGGACCACCAATCATAAAGCTCCTTGCCCGATGTCATCCATGCACCTTCCTTTGAACAATAATCCATAAGTTTTATATACAGTTTCAGATAGTCCCCTGACATGCAGTTGTTATGCCAGAGGACATTGAGAACGCCATGGCACTGCTTCACATTCTCAATAATCTGCCGGGTCAGCTCCCACGAGAGGTCCAGGTCAAGATGCATGTAATAAAAGAGCGTCTTGTCCATGATCGCGAGAGGGATCTCGACGATGTCCATCGGCCGGTTATTCCTGAGGTCAAACGGTTTGAATGGATAACACATCCCATTTCTGAAACCGGCGCAATCGGCAAATCCCATCGTCGAATCATACTGAAACCCGGCCTTTGAGAGATATTCCCAGGTCTCAGGCACTTTAATCTTGAGATAGTGGTTCCGATAACCTACTATCGGTTCATTCAGCAATTTTTCCAGCCGTCTTTTTTTCTCCCTGATATCGTCGGGATTATTATAGGTCTGGTGGCCCCCATGGAGGCCGACCTCGTGTCCCTGGTCCACGATCATGCCAAGATCCGGCCCCAGGTCTTCGATGTCATAGGCATAATCCTCGCTGTCAGGGTCCAGAACGAGAAAGAAAAAGGTTGATCTGGCACCATAGGCCTGTTCCATCGCGATAATGTCCTGAAAATTGCACCAGGGCAACCTCTTCGTCTTCATCTGCATCAGGGATCGTTTCGCATCGGAGAAACGACCGTCTCGGATGGCATTGAATGCTTTCACCCCTTTGCCATGGAGAGAACTGTACACAGTATCGATATCATGTGTCAGGCAGAGCGCGAACTGCCTGCCGTCAGGGTACTCGGGGCAGAAGCCCCGGTCAAAAAGATACCGTGAGGCGACCGGCTCGAAAATATTCCGGTTCTTGCTGAGATAGAAAGGGAAACGATCGTACCGGTCGCGGAAGCCGGGAGTATATTCTTCACTCCGTGTATAGAGGGCCCAGACTTCAGGATCTTCTCTGAGTATTCCCAGCATGAATCAGATATCCTCCGCCATTATCCCCAAAATACGACACTACCTTTTCCAGGCAACAGTTCGAGACGTAAGTATTCGGATCTGTTATATATAGGTTTCTCAGCACCCGGGTCGATTCCCTGATGAATGTGCCCGAATCCAGTGTGCACTCCATAATGGCGATTCACAGGCTATTCTCCCATGACTGAGATTATTTCTCACCTTTCCCTGCCCTCTGGACGGGCAGACCAGATAGCCCCAATGACCTCACTCCCGCGAAGTTTCCATGGCCAGCATCATTATTCGTGTCTCCGGGTCTTCTCCGCGTCCCTGAGAAACGCTCTCATCCTGCAAGGGTCGTCTGATGCACGGCCGTCGGCACCGGCGTCCTGTGCCGCCAGGGCCTCGTCTTCTATATTCAGGCACCCGGGAGATTACAATGAGGCCCTGCCGATGTGCCTGATCGATCCGGGAAGACGTGATGAGGTCTTTCCTGAGGAGGACCGCATCAGCACCGGCCGAAACGGCGAGCGAGAGGGGATCTCCCTCGCCTCGCGAGAAAATGAAACCTGTCCTGACACCGGGCAGGAGGCCCTTCACTTTTTTAATTCTCTCTTCGTGGAATGATACGACTAAGAGTTTTTCAGGATCATAGCCGTCCAGCACGCGGCAGACCGTCTCCTCACTCCCCTTCTCCTTGACCTCGACAAACAGGCCGCACCGCCCCCGGTGACCAGAGAGACGACCTCCTGAAGACCCGGGATCTGTTCTCCGTCTCCGGTGTCGAGCGCCTTCAGTTCTGAGAGCAGGTACGTGCATACGGCCCCGCTGCCGTCGGTCGTACGGTCGAGGGTGGCGTCGTGTATGACAACAGGCATACCCTCACGACTCAAACGGACATCGACCTCGACATAATCGGCGCATGCGATACCGACCTCCACTGCATGCAGTGTGTTCTCCCGGGCCGCCGCCCGGGCACCCCGGTGACCGATGATGAACATGGCGCGGACTGGGGTGGTGCGGCCAGATAAATGTGCCGGGGAAGCGCCCGGCACCTATTTATTGCCGGCGACTTTGATGGAGGGGGAGGGGGATGGTGCATGAAGGAGTACGACCTCATCGTTATCGGCACAGGTTCGGCGATGCCTGTCGTGGACGCGGTCCTTGAGGAGAACCCGGACACCCGCATTGCGGTCATCGACAGGGACGAACCCGGCGGGATCTGCCTGACGCGTGGGTGCATCCCCTCGAAGATGCTGTTGTACCCGGCAGAACTGGTGCGGGAGATCGAGAGGGCGACCGCATTCGGCATCGATGCGAGCCTGAAGGGCATCGACTTTCTGCGGGTCATGGAGAGGATGCGGGAGGCGGTCGGCCGCGATGTTGCGGAGATCAGGAGGGCGCTCGATGAATCGCCGAATGTCGATTATTATCATGCCATCGCCTCCTTCACCGCTCCATACACCCTCTCCGTGGACGGGACCGAGATCCATGCGGAAAAGATCCTCCTCTGCACCGGTTCGAAGCCCGGCATCCCTCCGGTCGCCGGGCTTGAGAGCGTCCCCTACCTGACAAGCGACACCCTCCTCGGACTGGACGCCATCCCGCCGACCGTGGCGGTCATCGGCGGCGGGTACATCGCCGCGGAGTACGGCCACTTCCTCGCCGCCATGGGTTCCGAGGTCACGGTCATCGGGAGAAACCCGCAGTTCATCCCTGAGGAGGAACCAGAAGTCTCGGCACTGGCACAGAAGGCGCTTGGAGAGCACCTCACCATCGTCACCGGCCAGGAGGTCAGGAGTGCGGAGACCCGCCCCGGCGGGAAGGTCGGGCTTGTCGCCCGCGACCGGGGCACCGGAGAGGAGGCGGAGTACGTCACCGATGCCGTGCTCGTGGCCTCAGGGCGGAGCCCGAACACCGACATCCTCCACCCGGAAAGAGGGGGTATCAGGACCGACGCACGCGGCTGGATCGAGGTCGACGACCACCTTCAGACGTCGCAGCCCGGCATCTGGGCGCTCGGCGACGCAAACGGGAAGTACCTCTTCAAACATGTGGCGAACTACGAGGCGCGGATCGTGTACTTCAATGCCGTCCTCGGCGAGCGCGTCAGGGCCGACTACAGGGTCGTCCCGCATGCGGTCTTTACCTGGCCGGAGATCGCCGCTGTCGGCATGACGGAGAGGGAGGCTGTCGAGGCGCACGGGGCCGACAGAGTCTCCATCGGTTTCCAGCGGTACCAGGACACGGCGAAGGGGGAGGCGATGGGAATCCGCGACGGCTTCGTCAAGGTGATCGTCGAGAACAGAAGCGGCCATGTCCTCGGCGCCCACATCATCGGGCCGTCGGCCTCGGTCCTCATTCAGGAGGTCGTCACCCTGATGTACACGGATCTGCATGCCAGAACGCTCGTCCTGGAGAGCATGCACATCCATCCGGCACTCAGCGAGGTCGTCCAGAGAGCATTTTCATCTCTCATGAGTCCGGCAGACTATCGTAGGCTTCTGGACGATTACGGGCTTTGAAAGACGGATAGAAATAAGGGGGGAGAGACTCACTCCATCGTGTACTTCGGGATGAGTTCCCGCCTGTAGGGGTCGTTCATGAACTTCTCAAGGCCGTCGTTGATCGTAGAGAGGAGTTCGTTGTCGCCCTTCCGGACCGTGATCCCGAACTGCTCCCCGGTGTCGACGGACCCGATCTTCTGGAGTTTCTTGCCGGAGATGACGTCGTTGATCACGGTGCTGTCGAACATCACCACATCGATGTTGTCATGGTGCTTGAGGTTCTTCTTGTCCATGAGGTCCTTCTGGATGAGGTTCTCGTCGATCCAGATCTCGGCGGTGGTGCCGCACGAGGGGTGGATATATAGGGGGAGACCGCCACCCCCTCCACCGATGCGGACAAGCCACCGGATCCTCCTCAGACTCCTGCATGATCCTGCCTACGATTTTGCGGCGGTAGTGGTCGTCTTCATCGATCGCGGGGCCCCCGGCGACCGCTCACAGATCGGCGGCCCGGAGATCGCGGCGATAGAAGGGGCGCATATGGTGGTCGAAACAGACCGGGGGCCGAAGTATATCCCCATCCACCGGGTGCTCAGGATCCTCTATCAGGGTGATGTGATCTGGGAAAGGGAGGGGGCCGGCCCATGAGGAGAAGAGGTATAATTCCGATCATATCTCCTTTCAGGATTTGATCGGCGCATGCCGCATTAAAAATCTATATATTCACCAGAATCCAGGTACCGCTGATGCAAACCCTCATCGCGTTCGTGCTTGTCCTCGTTCTCATCTCCCTTGCAACGGTGAGGTACCGCCTCAATCCCTTTGTCACCCTCTTCTCGGCGGCCGTCGTGTACGGCGTCCTTGCCGGCGTCCCGGCAGAGTCGGTCGTCGGCATTGCGGCCGAGGGGGCCGGGAAGATCTTCGCACTCCTCGGCGTGGTCGTCTTTGCCGGTTCGGTCATCGCAAAGGTGCTCGAAAAGGGGAGGTTCCAGGAACGTATCTTCAGCGACCTCAGGTCTTTTACCCACCGTCCCGCGCTGACCGGGGGGATCGCCGGGTTTATCCTCGCGGTGCCGTTCATGTGCTGCATCACGGCCTTCATCGTGATCTCTCCCCTCCTCTCCTGTTTCTCCGATAAGAAGAAGGCGATATATGGTGCCGCCATCGGGAGCACCCTCTCGTTCTCCCTCATCTACCCGACGCCTGTCACCATCGCCGCCGCGTCGGCGGTCCAGGGGTTCTCAGCAGGAGAGTACATGGCCATCGCCGTCCCCCTCTCCGTCATCCTTCTGGTCGCGGTCGGCATGGGGATCGGGCGGCAGAGGAGTACTGCCGAGGCCGGGGAGCAGGTCTGCACCCCGGAGACAGGGCGACGGGCATGGGTGCCTCTCCTCCTCCCTCTTGCCCTGACGGCCGCGGCAGTCGTCTGGCCAATCTTCGGGAAAGGGTCGATCTCGGCCGCACTGCTCGTCGGGATGGCTGGCGCACTCCTCGTCCTCGCGCCCGACCTGCGGTACGCCGCCCTCAAGGACGGGACAAAACACGCCGGCGTGATCATCTACGACCTCTGCGGGGCCGGCGCCCTCGGGGCGACGATCATGGCAAGCACCTTCGCCACCGACGCCTTCGCCCTCTTCGGGGACGCGGTTCCGCCGGTGCTGGTGCCTTTCCTCCTCGGCATCCTCCTCCAGGCGGCCCAGGGGTCGCGGGTGGTGACTGCCGTGATCACCGCAACCATGATCCTCTCGTCGGACTATGCAACGGCGATCGGCCAGGTTCCCCTCATGTTGATGATCGCAGCGGGGACACTCTCGGTCTCCGCCTTCAGTGACCCCTTCTTCTGGGTGGTCAGGAACGCAAGCGGCGACTCCGTCCCCGCGGTGCTCTGGCGGTACGCCGTTCCCCTCTCGGCGGCAAGTCTTGTCATTGCTGCTGTTGCCGTGATCATCGAGATGGTGGCCTGAAGAGAAGAGAGAAGAAAAAAGGCTCTTCTGAAATTGCCAGTCTGTCTTCCCGGGGACAATCCTAAGTTTGGGGGGTCAGGGGCAACGAGCGATAGCGAGTTCGAGAAAATCTGTGACTTTCGAGTGGCCCTCAGTTTAGATTGTGGCGAAGGCAGCGTATCCGCGCGTCCCCTCATGGGATCGGAGGGGATACATCGACCCAAGCATGAGGATTTGCCATGAGGGTATCCCAGAACTCGTGTTCATCTGGCTATGGAGAAATCTCATGCTCGGGTAGATGTTCCCCCGGATTCTCTGGCGAAGGGTGCGAACCCCCGCCTTCCCCCCATTCTCCACCGGGGGACTGACGCCCCCGGACCCCCGAAAACAGGAGAGAAACCAGGAAGGGTAGATTCGATCGTGAAGGAGTCTGCCATCCACCCTCCTATCGTAATGGTGGGGGGACCGGGGCGTGAAAACCCCCGGAACAGGCACCAGAACAGGATTTTTCAGAACCAAATGCGAGGAATTTCATCGACAGGACAAACGTTTCTGATCAGTTTTGGGATGACCTCCATGGAAAAACGTTTCATGCACTATGCCTCGGGCATGCTCTCGACTCATGCCTGATTCTACAAAGCCGAAAAAAGAGTTCAGGGGGTGGCCGGGACCTGGTGGATGAAGGAGGGGATCTCCGCGATGTCCCTGAGGGTCTCGACCTTCCCGTCGGCAAAGGTGATCTCGGTCACTGCAGGGGAGAAGTCGGCCTGCACCAGCGGCGCAAACCAGTAATCGTTCAGTGCCTTCTCAGCCTCTTCGAGATGGAGCGCCGGTGTTGTATAGACTGTTGCATTGTCGACCAGGGAGACGCGGGCAAATTTCTCTGCCCTGAAGGAGGCTGACCGATCGCTCACCGCGACAGATTCGACCTCAGACCCGGAGTATTTTTCCAGCGCTTTTCCAAACTCCACATTCGGGTCTGTGATCTTCAGGAAGACCGCGATATTTTCGAGCCAGGTGAGGGAATAGTCGAAGGTGACCGTTGCGGTACCGTCTTCTTCGACATCTATCGTGAGTTTCTCGGCGGTAAAGGCACCGGCAGGCATCACGAGTGCTCCGATGAGGAGAAGGGAGAGAATACCGCCAAGCATCCTTTTTTTACTGATAAACATGTTCATGGTTCGCCACCAGCACACAATTATATTTGTCAAGTGATGAAGATATCGGCTTCCATCCTCCCGGGAGGAGGGTGGAGAGATCCCGGTACCGCTTCGGATGCCATACCATATAACCCTTCAGCACAGACAGAGTAGCAGATGGCTCATCTGACCGTGGACATTGGCGGGCGCCCGGGCGTCGACTGCCGGGGCTTCTGCGAGTACTGCTATTTCAAGCATGTCGGGGAGGTCGAACCCTTCGGGTGCAGGTATTGCCTGCCCTTCAAAGTGGGCTGCGATTACTGCACACGAGGCGTGAAAGAGCAGTACAGCGGGTTCAAACCCCTATCCACGGTCGCCGACGACACCCTTGCCCAGCTCCAGATGATCGGGGACGATCTCTCCCGGATCACCATCAGCGGCGGGGGAGACCCGAGTTGCTACCCTGAATTCCGCGACCTCGTCGAGATCCTGGGAAGCATGGGCGTGCCCCTCCATATCGGCTATACCAGCGGGAAGGGTTTTGACGACCCGGAGATCGCCGACTTCCTCGTCGACAACGGGCTCTCAGAGGTCTCGTACACGATCTTCTCGGCCGACCCCGAACGCCGGCGGCGATACATGCACGACCCTACCCCCGAGGCCTCCCTTGCGGTCATGCGCCGCCTCTGCGAGAAGATCGACGTCTATGCCGCCGCGGTGGTCATCCCTGGCGTCAATGACGGCGAGGATCTCGAACAGACCTGTGCCTGGCTCGACGAAGCAGGAGCAAAGGGCCTGATCCTGATGAGGTTTGCAAATTCTACCGACCAGGGCCTGATCCTCGGCAATGCACCGATCATCCCTGGCCAGCAGGTCGAGAGCGTCGAGGCGTTCAGGGACCGGGTCACCGACCTGAATGCCCGGTTCTCTCTCAAGATCAGCGGTACCCCTCTCTGGGACCCGGAGATTGGGTCGCCCTTCGCCATCCTCCAGGAACCCGACCTCCTTGCGAGACTCCCGAGGGTGCGGGGGAAGGCGTCAGTGGTCAGCGGGACTGTCGCCACGCCCTTCATCCAGCAGGTCCTGGACGCCTGCGGTGGCGGGTGCAGGGTCGTGCCCGTGCAGAAGGAGATCGCCTGCCTGATCACCATCGACGACCTTGCCGCCCTCGACCTCGCGGACCTGGAGGAGGCCGTGGTCCTGCCAGGCCGCTCCTTTGTCCATGACCGCCAGGCGGCGGAGGTGCTTGGCCGTGACGGGACGGTGCGGGCGGTGCTCCGCGGCCCGGAGATGCTCACCGCCGACGCCGAGACCTCGATGGGGATGCGGAAAGAAGAGGTCCTCCAGATGGAACTCGACGGCTTTGCCGCCCTCATCCACTTGATAAACCAGAATGGGTGAAGGGATGGCAGGGGAGGTGCTGAGACCTCCCTGAGGTTTTTTGCAGGAGAGGTACACGAGAGATCTGGAGAATTACCGTTCAGGTGCCTGTGTAGGGCGTTCACGCTCCCCAGTTGGATTGGGGGAGAGCAACGGGTCGGCGCGCCCTCCCCGAGATCGAGGAGGAGACATCGACCTCACCCAGAGGGTGCAAAAAAGGAGTTTATCTTGCGGGGGTGAAGGGGGGGAGCGGGAAGACCCCGGACAATAGGTGCGGGAATGAAAGCGGAGCCGCCCTTCCGACATATTCATCATAGTTATAGTATACTATGTCCCATTATAATATGTGGCATCCCAAAACTCTCTTTCATTCTCTATAGCACTGAATTCTGATCATTTCATCAACGTGACAAAGGATTCTGATCAGTTTTGGGATGACCCCAGGGATTAGGATGATCGAGGTACATGACCTGAAAAAAATCTATCAAATGGGCAGCGTCGAGGTTGCCTCACTCAAAGGAGTATCCCTCACCATAGAGGACGGGGAGTTCATCGGGATCAATGGGGCCATGGGGCCGAGCGGAAGCGGGAAGTCAACGCTTCTCCATCAGCTCGGTCTCCTCGAACCCCGACTTCCGGGACATCGTCATTTCAGGCACCGAAGTCTCGAGACTGAACGATGAAGAGCGGACGCTCTTTCAACTCATGCACCTCGGGTACGTCTTCCCGGACTACGCGCTGGTGACGGATCTCGATGTGATGGAGAACGTTGCAATCCCCACGATTGCACGGGGAAGACCGGTCGATGAATGTTACGCTGCGGCAGGAGATGTCCTCGAACGGGTAGGGCTCGGCAGCAGGCTTCACCACCTAGGTGGCGAACTCTCGGGTGGCGAGCAGCAGCGGGTCTCCATCGCACGGGCGCTGGTGAACACGCCTGCTATCGTGTATGCAGACGAACCCTGTGCAAATCTCGATACGGTAAACTCACGGGTCATCCTCGATCTCTTCCGGAGGATAAAACGCGATCTCGGGCAGACGATCGTGATGGTCTCGCACGAGCCATGGCATATGGACTACTTCGACCGGATCGTATTCCTCAAGGACGGCCTCCTCGATGCCGAACGTATGCATGAGGAGAGCCTCCAGATAAAAACAAAGGAGATTATTGAAAAGGCAGACTGAGGTATATGCCGAGCGACACGCTGCTCGTGCGGCAGGCCGTCGAGACGGACCGGGACGCAGTCCCCGCCATGCATACGCACCTGCACGATGCCGATGAGAAGGCGGACGACCGTGCGCTCCGGAAGGCCTGGCGGGAGATTCTCGCTGACCCCCGCCCGGACCCATCTCTTCATTCTCGGATACGGAGGCTCACAGAAAAACAGGAATATTTGCACCGGCGGTAGAGCCGCCGGAGTTTTTGTTACGCTCCCTCAAAGATCTCCGGTTCAAGACCTTCCAGCCTATCTACCATGATCTCATAATCCTCGACGGACTTCGGCGCATCGGTCTTCGACTGCACATGCAGAGTCCGGTGAACCTTCGCGGAGGAATACTGCCCGCTCTTGGAATTGTGTTTCCACCAGAACACCCTGCACACCTCCATACTGCCCTCCGGACGGGCCGATGAACTGTCGTTCTCGAACAGAGTAATTAGAGCCTTACGGATACTCTCCGCATCTTCCGTTGAAAATCCGTTTTTTTCTGCGAGCTGGCAGTTGATGCTTCCGTAAAAAACATACATCCCGAAGTCCACGCGGTACTTCATGCCCATTGTATCCGACGCCTTCTTCGCACCAGACACGCTGTTCACGCTCTTCGTAATCTGCAGAGCCGTCACATCTATTGAATTCACACTGAATGCCGGATGAACCGAAACCGGGCCACGAATACCGATGGACGCATCATCCCCCTTAAAGGCGAACACTTGGCCGAAACTTCGGACATCAAGCCACTCACTACAGGCAATCTCCTTTGCCTTCTCCACATTTTTCTTCTTAATGGCATCGGCAAATGGCTTACAGGCATCCGCCCGCTCCTTCAAACTCTTAAAGCCATCATCACTGCGGTCATCGGACTTCACAAAAACCGGTTGCCCCATATCCTGCATTCGGTTCCGGACCTTTCGTTTCAGACACACATCCGAGATCTCACCGCATCCGTCATAATTTTCGCGCGGTCGGTTTCCATTCAGTGGATCACCGTTCGGGTTGGCATTCTTCACCGACACAACAACTGCGAAATCAATCTTGTTTTCAAGTTTTGTCATACGTGTTACTCTCCATTATCTTTCGTACTTTCTGCCTTCTTCGCTTTCATCATCTGATATTCCGCCTCAAACTGATTCAGCTGACTCTGATACCCAAGAAGATACGTAGGACCAAGCGACTCGCCGGTAAACCCGCCAGAACTCTGCAATGCATCCATCACAGAATTCATACCGGCCTCACATCGGTTTCCGAAAAATTCCGGCCCTTTGGTTCTGAACCTGCTCATATACGGGAGAAGTTTCTGATACACAAGATCCCACGTCTTATCGGGGTGTTTTCGGAACTGTAGCATAAACCGCTCCGCATTCGTCTGTCGCGCATCGGCCCCGCCCAGATATAACGAGTATTCCTCAATCTTTCTTGCATAGGCAAGCAATCGGCCAAACAGGTAACTGCGGTCAGTTTCCGTCAAATTCAACTCCACACTCCATACCTCCCTATACTCTTCCAGACTCGTTCGCTCATTCATCTTGTCGTTGTAATACTTCCGGATTAACGCACAGGCAACTCCGAGGGCCTGGTTGAACTCCCACTTCTCCATCGCAAACGGACGTGAAGCCTGCATCGAAGATGCCTCTACAAGATCCCAGGGTAGAGGTTTCCCATCGACGATACAGGGTAGTAACCGCTCCACCGTCGCTTTTTTGAGTTTTTCGTTCAGCCTGGAACCATATGTTGCAACTGCGATATCAGCAGGAGATGGAGCACCACGGAACCGGATCCATCTGTCCTTTCCCTCATTGTCCCGACAACTCCGAAAAAGCGGATACCAAGTGCATGTCGTGTGCCACCGCAGGATCCGTTTTAGAAACTCCGATCCCGTCAGCTCGCGGTAAAAGGTGAGGGATAGACGTCCCTGCAACCCGTTCGTGGAATCGAGGCCCATGACCGCCATGTTGGAACTGTCATTCAGTTCCGCTGAATAGCCTGCAACCGCCTTATTCAGACGGGACGCAAACTCCTCCCGGGTGTCGGGAATCGCATCCGGAACAGACATCTGATCGCTCCAGAGATCAACGCTGTCCCCACAGATCGGCGGGAGCGGTTCATCCCTCGTGCCCCAGGCAACGATCACCTGGTCCCCGTTGCGGTATCCCTGCTTTGCGATCAACCACTTCAGAGCGTTCACCGACTTCTGGGATGCCTCGTAACTCAGCGTCACCGCCTGGTCTGGGGAGACGAACCTCCCTCTGAACGTAAATCCGGTATCATCGTTGGAAGAAATGATCTTTGCCCGGTCGCCTGCATTCCGGATCTTTCCTGCACTCTTGCGGGAGACCGGAACGTCCGTCTTCCCGGTAACGCAACAGGTCCCGATATTCTGAAATGTGTGCATATAATACGCGATGAACCGCTCCCGGACCTCTTCGTTCATCCAGACACGGGAGTCGGGCATACTGGGTATCTCAACACAGAACCTGACAAATGCATCGGCCGGATGAACCGTCTGCCGAAACAGCAGCGGCTTCTCTTCATCAGTGCCTGTCCACTTCTCCAAAATCCCGCCGGATTCGGATAGATAAAGCACCTTCTCCGAAACCAGATCGGCTATCATCGTTCTCTTTAGAACATACGACAACACTGCCCGAATCATCGGGTGCGAATACGGTGAGTCGCACCACTGCTGCAGATTTTTTTTATATTCATCAAACCCACCCTCCTTGCCCGGAACATACGCGGCATGGTCTCCTGCCACGTATTGAAGTTTGTCAAACAACGGATGCGGCCCAGGTCCGCTTGTTCTGTTCGCCGAGTCCTCAGTGCAGGGGATGATCGTAACAGCATCGTCCTTGTCCAATGCCCGTGCCGACCGGAATCTGCCGTCTGCATCGAGGACAATCTCGATCTGGGCATACTGCGTTGTGTGCCCGATCGGAAGCAGACTCTTCTCCGTATCTGCCTTCAGCACGCCGACGCTGCAGTTGTCGTACGTCTCGCAGAGTCGGGAGATCCAGGTCACTGCATCCCCTCCTCGATAGGATCAAAATTTTCTCCCGGAACAAACTTCTTCGGGCGCTGGGATTTGATCTCACGGATGACCGGACACTCCTCAGGACGAATGAACTCAACAACCCCATGCCGCATCACTGGGTACCACATGCGGGCGGATAGTTTTCCATCGCCGCTCTCATCTGGATAGGTGAACCCGTGAAACATCAGTCCGAACGCGAGTTCGGGACAATCGTCGTAGGCTCCTTCTCCTTCTCCCCATGTACGGGGCTCGACATACCCCTGGCATTCGCGTGTCCCAAGAAAGATGTCCCGTCTTCCTCCCCGAGCGATCATCCGCGTCGCCATAGCGTAATGCTTGTTTTCATTCCGGTCGCATGCAAGTTCGGGCCGGTGTTGGTTCCACTCAAAGTGGGCCTTCACCTGATACTCCACATCCGCGAGGTAGGTGTAGATCGAGAGATCGTTTCCACCCTGATACTTGATCGGACGGATTCCCTTCGATTGGGTCTGAATCATCTTCATCACCCTGATGGAGTCGATCACCCACATGATCGTCGGTTTCCAGTAGACGCTCTCCAGAATCCCCTTCAGTGCCTGGTACGTGGGGATCTGGTAACTGAACTTTTCGCCGCCGACTCGGGTCAGTGGATCGGTGAACAGAGCGAACTTTCCGAAAACACGGAACTCAACATTATTTGGATACTCCACGTTCTTTTGCCGCCCTCCGTTTTTTCTTTAGAGGATAACGGGCTCAGTATCTGGGAGCGGGGTAATTCCGTATTCAGAAGAGTAATACATATCAGCAAGTGCTAGAACGCCGGTATCCCCGATCGGATATATCCCGTTATCCATTGATAGAACTTCACTTTTAAAAAGGTTTACTGAAAACTGTTGCGCCCCTTTCAAGAGTTCTGCCGTTGCAGGAAGGTGAGATGTTTTTGCTAGATCTTCTATGACCTCCTTGCCTCTTTCGAACGGCACGAGAACGCTTACGGTGTCTTGATCGATCACCGCAAACTGACCTCCGCTTGAGGCAAACGCCTGGCAGAACGGATAGCCCGGACGGTGCCCGAAACGGTTCGCATATGCCGTCACTCCCGTTTTATTCAGGGATAGAAGGTCGAAGAGCGTAACGTCGGTTGCAAATTCTGAGTTTCTCTTGGAAACCGGGTACTGCATCTCTTTCTTCTGCACCTCGTAGTAGTAGAGATAATATCTCGCCAGTGCCTTCGGTGAGAGGAGATCGTGGTCAAACTGTCCAGGATCCTCTGCGTACTCACGCAGAACCCGCTCCGTCTGCAGTTGGCCTCTTCTGATCTCAGGTAGATGAGAAAGGTTCTCCTCGGAACTGTTGATGATAAACACATCACGGCACGCATCTTCGCCGTGTCGGTTGCACCTTCCGGCCGCCTGGGCAATGCTGTCGAGCCCTGCAAGGGATCGGACTACGCAATCAAAAGAGATGTCGATACCCGCTTCGATGAGTTGAGTACTGACGCAGATCACCGGTCTTCGATCTTCGAGATCTTCATCCAACTGTTCAAGTTTTGCCCTGCGGTGCGCCGGACAGAGTGCAGTGCTCAGGTAATAGAAGAGGGAGCAGGATGGATACCGGCGCTTGAGCGCAGCATACAGGTTCTTTGCCGCCTTCTTGGTATTCATAATGACCAGGACGCTGGTATTAGTCCGCTGCTTCTCAACAACAAAATCAGCAAGCGTCAATGCTGAGTAGCCGCCGGGAATACGGGCGTCATGGATGGTTGTTCGCCGGAACTTCCCAAACATCCCTTCATAGTCCGGAACAAGGTTTTCAGGCGAGGAACATCTCACGGGCACCCCGACGTTTGAGCCGGGCTGGGTTGCGGTGCAGAGAATGATTGTTGCGCCGCAGATCTCGGCAAGGAAGTTCAATGCCGCATTGAACATATCGAGACATTTGATCGGGATCGTCTGGACCTCGTCGAAGATTATGATGCTGTTTGCAAGGTTATGCATCCTCCGGACACACTGGGTCTTCCCGAGGAACAACGTGTTCAAAAACTGTACTGTAGTTGTCAGGATGATCGGCGCATCCCACCTTTCGGTAAGCAGGCTGCGCCGATCCCCTTCGTCCAGCTCGGTGAGGGTATCCTTTTTCGGATCCTGAATCTTGTCCTCTTCAGGATCTTGAATCAGGTTGGAGTGGTGTTCAAGGATGACCCGATCCTTTTTGAGGCTTTTGTGGACAACGTCCGCATTCTGATCGATGATGGTAGTGAAGGGGATTGCATAGATGATCCTGCGTTTTTTGTGGAGGTCCGCATGCCGCAGGGCGTAACGGAGACTTGCAAGCGTTTTCCCCCCACCGGTCGGGACACAGAGCCGGTAGATCCCTCCGGGATGCACGGCAACCCGTCTACAGGTATCCGAGATCTCGGCTCGGAGGCGATCGATCTCCCGGTCTTTTCGCATCTCTGTGCTGAGATACTGTTCGAGGTTGTCTGCAAGTTCCTGCCAGGTTGTTTCGAGTTCGTAGTCCGGGTCCTGCGTCTGCAGTCCTGCCTTAAAACAGTAGGTATCGTATCGATCGGCATCGATGACACAACTGAGGAGATATCGTGCAAAAAGGGCGAAATGGAAGGGTTTTTCCTGGTTGATGTCCTGACGACGGAGGATCGGTTCGAGAATCTGCCTTGTCTCCTCGACAGCTTTGTGGAAGAGGGCATCCAGATTCTCTGTTGTGATGCACTCGGTTTCAAGGTTTGTTATGCTCTCGTCGTATCCAATGTCTTTGTCCGGGTACAGGCGTGAGTGAAACCGGTCCAGCCCGTTGGTATCGATACAGTCGATGAGACCGCTGTGATGGGAGCAGACAGCAAGGGAGATTAGCTGAGCTGTGCAGACCTGATAGACGTCTGTGGACTTCCCATATTTTTCAAAGATGTACCTGGCTCCTGCGGAGGTGTGATTGATCTTTCCCCGGAGGTGTTTATCGCCGGAGCGGAGATATGCCTGAAACTCTTGTTTTGCTTTTCCTGCATCATGGATCCGGCCGCAGAGTTCTGCAAGATGGGGACATCCGATCACCCCGCCGTATGTCTTGCAGAGAGTTGAGACGGTTGAACCGTGTTCCAGCAGTGTCTGTTCTCTATTGGTCTTAGAATCGTAGTGGGCAAGACTCATGGGGGGGTTCCTCATGGGATAGATTATTATGCTGCAACTTATAATGGTGCTTCGTCGGGTCACGAATCCTCATGAATCTGACGATTATCTCATGCTCAGCGGCATGCAGCATTTTACATTCTGTAGACGATAGCGGCGCTCATCCATATCGAGCAGTTGGGGGAGGAGAACATGCTTACCTTCGGTGGCGGGCAGATGCACTGAAATGCGGACGAACCCCTTCTTCGCGGAGAGTTGGGCGATGTGCTGATCTCGCGGAGTGTGCCTCTGGTCTCCCACACGCTGAAGGTGTACAGGATTGCAGACGCGGTGGAGTACCATCGTTCGGATACCATGAAAAGGTTACCAACCAGCGCAACGATTTCCTGCACAAACTCGTCTTTCGAGTCGTGAGCGAGAACCAAGCCATTGCAGTAGAGTTGTTGAATGTTGGTGGGATGATGAAGAACCATCATCTAGCGCAGGGTATTGGAGACGTTTCATGGAGCACGTTCTTCACGATGTAAGAGTATAAGTGCCGGAAGTACGGGAAGACGCTACTGAAGATCGGGAGATTCGATCCCTCCTCGAAAATCTGTAATCGGTGTGGGTACCTCAATCGGGATCTCACTCTCTCAGACAGGGAATGGATCTGCCCGGACTGCGGCACTCATCATGACCGCGACATCAACGCGGCGATCACTATCAAGAAGTTTGCCCTGCAAGAGCAGAACCTTGTCGGGGTATCAGGTGCGGAACGCGCCGTTGAGCCTGCGGACTCGCCTCAGTAGAGGGAGGATGAAGCAGGAAGCCACGCCCAACAGGCGCTTGGTAGTTCACTCGGTTCCGTGATTGGAGTTGTGCCGCTCAAGTTCGAGTTCCCGCAGCACGTTCCTCCGGATCTTTCCTGAGATCGTCTTCGGGAGTTCGTCCACGAACTCGATGGCCCGCGGGTACTTGTACGGGGCGGTCGTCCGCTTCACGTACTTCTGGATGTCCTTGATCAGGGCCTCAGATGGTTCGAAGCCGGGCGCGAGGATGACGAAGGCCTTGACGATCATGCCCCTGATGACGTCGGGCGACCCGACGACCGCGCACTCCTGCACGGCCGGGTGTTCCATCAGGGCCGACTCCACCTCGAAGGGGCCGATCCGATACCCCGAACTCTTGATCACGTCGTCGTCACGGCCGACAAACCAGAAGTAGCCGTCCTCGTCCATATAGGCCTTGTCGCCGGTATAATACCAGCCGTCCCTGAAGGACTCCCTGTTGGCGTCGGGGTTGCCGACATACTCCATGAACATGCCGGGCGGCCTCGGCTCGCTCCAGATGGCGATCCGACCTTCCTCGCCGACCGGGGTCGGCTGGCCGTTCTCGTCATGGAGCTCGATCTTCCAGCCGGGCACAGGTTTGCCCATGGACCCGAACTTCGGCTCCATGTCCAGGAGGGTGCCGATGCAGAGCACCGTCTCGGTCTGGCCGTAGCCTTCATAGATCGTCTGCCCTGTTCCCTTCTTCCACACCCTGATGATCTCCGGGTTCAGGGGTTCCCCGGCGCTCACACAGTGGCGCAGCTGGGAGAGGTCGAACTTATCGAGGTCGGCGAGTATGAGCATGCGGTACACTGTCGGAGGGGCGCAGAAACTCGTCACCTCGTACTTCTCCAGCACAGGGAGGAGTTCGGTCGCCTTGAACTTGCCGCGGATGTCGTAGACCAGCGTGCAGGCCCCCCGCACCCAGGGCCCGAAGAACTTGCCCCAGGCGCACTTGCCCCAGCCCGTATCCGCAAGGGTGAAGTGGAGGTCGTTCGGCCCGATGCCAAGCCAGTATTTCCCGGTGATCACATGGCCGATCGGATAGGCCTGGTTGTGCATGACCATCTTCGGCTCGCCGGTCGTGCCGGAGGAGAAGAAGATGAGCATCGGGTCGGACGACTTCGTCCTCTTCATGCCCGGGAGCTGGACAAGGGTGGTGGAGGCAGGTGCCGGATAGGTGAGTTCGATAGGATAACTGAGCCATCCCGGGATCTCCCCGTCCACCACGAAGCGGGAGACGAGAGTGGGGCATTCGCTGCAGATCTCGTCGACCTTCCAGGAGTTCTCGACGTCGGTGATGACCATCTTGAACTTCCCGGCATTCACCCGGTACTTGAGGTCTTTCGGAGTCAACATCGTTGGGGAGGGGCAGAAAATGGCGCCGAGCTTAATGGCTGCAATAGCAAAGATCCACCACTCGGGTATGCGGTGGAGCATAATCATGACCCGGTCCCCCTTGTTAATCCCGTACTTCAGGAGCATGTTCGCCACCTGGTTCGAGAGGTTCATCAGGTGGCGGAAGGTGAAGTCCTTCTCGTGCCCTTCCTGATCGGTCCAGATCATCGCAAGACGGTTGCGATCTTTCTTTGCCCACATATCGACGACGTCAAAGCCGAAGTTGAAGTACTCCGGCACCTCCTCCAGATAGGAGGAGAGGACGTCCTCGGGATCCATTTTTGTATGCTCGGCGTCGTGCATAACGATATATCAATGGGGGTACGGGGTAGATATAGTGCACGATACTTTTTGGACGGTGGTGGAAGTCACATTCAGGGGTCGGGCAGAACAGGGAGGGGATCGTGCCGGAAGTCTTTGTCAGGGCCAATATGCTTGAATACGCGCGGAAAATTCGAAACTGGATTTCGGGGAGAAATTGTTCTGGGTCAGGGGCTTGCCGCGGGTAGAGAGTTTGGGGACGGCAGCGGACCCGTACCCACTCCACCCGGTCGGAAAGATATATCAAACGGAGCCCAAAAAAGGAAAACAAAAAAAAGATGACGAGAGACCTGTGCCGTCAGGCATCCGGGCCTTCGTCCGCGTGGTTGTTCTCGTACCTCTTCATCTCGAGCATCTTCAGTTCTTTCCGCTTGATCTTCCCGGAGATCGTCTTCGGGAGATCGTCCACGAACTCGATGGCCCGCGGGTACTTGTACGGGGCGGTCGTCCTCTTCACATGCTTCTGGAGTTCCTTGACCAGCGCCTCCGAGGGCTTGTACCCGGCATTCAGCACCACGAAAGCCTTGACAAGGAGGCCGCGGATGAGGTCCGGGGACCCGACGACCGCACATTCCTGGACGGCCGGATGCTCCATCAGGGCCGACTCCACCTCGAAGGGGCCGATCCTGTAGCCCGAACTCTTGATCACGTCGTCGTCGCGGCCCACAAACCAGAAGTAACCGTCCTCGTCAAAGTAGGCGCGGTCGCCGGTGTAGTAGAAGCCGTTCTGGAAGGACTCCGCGTTCGCCTCCTTGTTGTCGAGGTACTCGACGATCAGGCCGGGCGGCCGCGGTTTGAGGGAGATGGCGATCCGGCCCTCCTCGAATGCTTCGCAGGGCGTGCCGTTCTCGTCATGGAGTTCCACATGCCAGCCGGGCGAGGGTTTGCCCATAGAGCCGAGTTTCGGCTCCATGCACGGGAAGGTGGCGATCGCACAGACCGTCTCGGTCTGGCCGTAGCCCTCCCTGATGGTGAGGCCTGTCCCTTCCTGCCAGATCCTGATCACTTCCGGGTTCAGGGGTTCGCCCGCGCTCGTGCAGTGGCGGAGTTCGCGGAGGTCGTACTTCTTGAGGTCTGCCAGGATCAGCATCCTGTAGATCGTCGGCGGGGCACAGAAAGTGGTGACCTCGTACTTCTCCAGGAGAGGCAGGATCTCGGTCGCCGAGAACTTGCCGCGGATATCGTAGACGAAGATGGCGGCACCGCAGATCCACTGCCCGAAGATCTTGCCCCAGCCGCACTTCGCCCACCCCGTGTCGGAGAGGGTGAGGTGGAGGTCGTGCTCGGTGAGGTCGTGCCAGAACTTCGCGGTGACGATGTGGCCGAGGGGATGGGCATTGTTGTGCAGCACCATCTTCGGCTCGCCGGTCGTGCCCGACGTGAAGTAGATGAGCATCGGATCGGTGGCCCGTGTCTTCTTCGCAACCGGCATCGAGACCGTGCGGTGCGAGACCGGAGCCGGGTAGATCAGTTCGTACGGGAAGTTGGCCCAGCCCTCGAGTTCGCCGTCCACCAGGAAGCGGACCTGGAGAGAGGGGCACTCCCTGCAGATCTCCTCAATCTTCCAGGAATTTTCGAGATCGGTGATGACCATCTTGAAGTTCCCGGCATTGATCCGGTACTCGAGGTCCTTCGGCGTGAGGAGGGAGGGACATGGACAGTATACAGCGCCGAGCTTGATCAGAGCAATGACAAAGATCCACCACTCGGGGATCCGCGGGAGGAGGAGGAGTACGCGGTCACCCTTGTTAATCCCGTATTTGAGAAGGATATTCGCCGCCTGGTTCGAGAGGTTCATCATGTCGCGATAGGTGAACTTCCTCTCGCTGCCTTTCTGGTCAACCCAGATCATGGCCAGGCGGTTGCGGTCTTTTTTAGCCCATGCGTCAATGACGTCGTAGCCGAAATTGAAGAATTCCGGGACGTCGATTTTAAAATTCGCATAGGTTTCTTCGTAGTTCTCCATGTTATGCTCTGCCATGGGATCTGTCCGTATAGGTATGGTGCGTCACGGTTTTTTAATCTGTCCGGTACCTCTGCCTACCTGTCCGCCACCTCCGGAAACCGTATGTCTCCCGGCCCCTGCCGACAGGTCAGGGAACGGCGGATACGCGAGGTTCCGCGCAATGCATAAATAGAGGCGCTGGGAGATAGCGCGGTACGGGAGGGAGAGCCATGCCGTACAGGTGGATAAGCAGGAAAGATGTTGATGAAGCAATCGTCGTCATCATGAACACGATGGAGGAAGAGGAGGTCTTCCCCGAATGGCTCAGGAGAACGATACAGGCGGCAATTGACGACTCCGATCCGGAGTATGTCAGGTACTTCTACGACGAGGTGAAGAGGTTCGCTCCTGTGTCCCTCAAACTCTTCGGGGAGACGCCGGTGGTGTGATGGGCGCACGGCCGGGGCCGGATCACCCCTGCCCCGGTCTCGGTCCCGGCGAGGGCGCCGATATCGCCCTGCACGACGGAAATATCAGGGCTTGCTATTTTTTCCCCCGGGTGAAGGGGGGTGCTCGACAAAATACCGTAGAAGCGTCTTTGTCATCTGCGTCCCGAGAGACGGTTTTGTCCCTTCGAGCCAGAGGAAGAACCCGGCCATATGCGGCGTGCGCCTGCTCTCGTACTTGAAACCGCCGTTTTTCGAGGGGACCATCTTGTAATATTCCTTCTTATTTTTCGACCTGAAGTAGAGGATCGGCCGGCAGTCGGGAAGGTTGACCGCAAGGATCACCTTGGAGAAGTCCTTCATGATGGCCTCGAAGGTGAGCGCCTCGCCCTTCATCGTGACCTCGGTGCGCTGACAGAGCAGACGGATCGACGGGGGATAGAGCGCACCGAAGACGATCTTTTTGACGATCGGCGGGATCTCGTCGGGTCCGGTCAGTGCTTCGAGGGGGACGTCCGCGGCCATCTGTTCAAGGAGCCGTTCCCTTCTCTCGTCATGGAGTTGACGGTAGTCGAAGGGCCGTTTCTGCCTGATGTCAGCGAGGTGGAGGAGTTTCGGGTGGGCGATCGGTTTTCTCGGCCGATAGCGGATCTCACGCGGGTTGAGCACGCTTTTGATCTCCTCGCAGGACGCCGTCGTGATCAGGACAGAGTCGGGTTCCTTCATCAACCTCTGGATGATGGAGTTCCGCGAGATGTCCACAGACGAGACCAGGATGAAGGGGACGATGGGCTGGCCGAAAAGATAGCCGATGAGCCGTTTTTTAAAGATGATCTCCTGTTCGAATTCCTTCAGGTCGGTGGGGGAGGTGACGATCTCGCCGAAGGCGACGGTGTTCTCCCGGTCGACAAGAAGGAAATCGACCTCGGCGAGGTCCTGGCCGTTGCCCCTGACCTTGATGTCGCCATAGTTCGAGTAGAAGGTGCCGTTCTGGTCCTGTGAGATCTTCTGCCTGACATAGGGGGCATCGGCCCCTTTCCGCACGACGCCCTTGATCAGGTCGCAGTCGGAGGCCACCTCGATCATCATCTCGTAGATGAGCCCCTCGTACCACCGCCCTTCGGCGGTCCGCATCATGGATATGTCTTCAGAAAACAGGTTTTTTTTCTCAGATTTGCGGAGATGACGCGTTGCTTTGAGGGCAAGTGTCCGTGTCGGCTTGACCGTATTGAAATGTGTCCGCAGCCACTCGATCATCTCCAGCCCGTTATTCAATGCCATTGGATGTCCTGTCTTTCGTTGTTTTGATCGTTCGGAGAGTAAATACGTTATGAATGGTCAGCGAGTTTTTCTTTTTCAAGAACCATAACCCTGCGGGTAAGGCTCTTGTGGACCCTCTGTTCATGGAACTGCAGTACGGTGAAATATTGTTCGGCGATCGGCCTGATGTCGCGGTGGGTGATGACGACGGCCCTCTTTCCTTCCTTGAGTACCCGCCTGATTTCCGTGAAGGCGCCTTCGTAGAGTTTGTTGAGGGTTTCAGCCTTGATGCAGACCGACTGGCCGTACGGGAAGTCTGTCACGACGGCATCGACCGACGACGACCTGAGGGGGAGGGCGGTGGCGTCCGCGAGCATGAGGGCGGCGGCAGGGACGTTCAGGCGCGAGCCGCGGATCATGAGAGGGTCGAAGTCGCTCCCGATTGTCCGCACGCCGATCATCTCCCCTTCGAGGAGCATGCCGCCTGTGCCGCAGAAGGGGTCGCACATCACCTCGCCGGGAGAGAGGAGGGAGAGGTTCACCATCGTGCGCGCCATTCTCGGCATCATGACGCCGGGGTGGAAGAAGGGCCGGGTTGCCGGGCCCCTGCTCTCGTAGGTGCTCCGGAGACCGTCCAGAATGACGCGGCCGAAGTAGCACCTGTCCCCCGAGATCACGGCCCTGTAGACCTCTTCGGGTGACCGCAGGGAGACGGGGCCCCGGATGTGGCTCCCGATGAGCCTTTCCAGGTCGAGCTGGGAGGGGTATTCGCCGGGGCCGGGGATGACCTTCACCCGCGCCGCAAAGGGGCGGTCGGTGGTGAGGGCGAGGTCGTCGAGGAGGGCCTCCAGCGCCGGAGCGGTGGGAGCGCACTCGCCGAGATATTCCATGACCGTATGGGTGAGGGCGAGGCGGGCCGTCGCCGCCGGGTCCGGGCACTCTGCCACCGCGATCTGGGGGTGCCTGTCGGTGATCCGGCCCACGCATTCCAGTTCGGCAAAGGGGAGGGTTGGGTGCTCTCCTGAGAGTTCAAAGAGCAGTTTCATGACCACCCATTAATAGGGGATTCTCAGATATATAGGGGCGTGCGAGGGCATATGACCACATCACGAAAGCAAAGGCACATTATTCGGTCAAATCCGGCATCCACAGTGAATATGAACTTTTTTTCGGAGCACCATGGCATCTGAGGAGAGAGAACCGATCTGGGCCGGGACGCCTCCCTTCTTCCGCCCGGAGTTCGAGGAGGCGTTCCAGTTCATCATCAGGGATTACACTGTCCGCGAGCGTGAGGTCGCTATCTTCCTCCCCTGTTCGGTCCACAAGCCGTACAGCACGAGCCCGAGCCACCGCCTCTTCGACCGGGTGATCGCCGACGCCATCTCCCCGGAGAGGGTCCATAAGGTGGTCTTCGGCACCTGCGGCGTGGTGCCGCGGGAACTCGAACGGATGTACCCCTATGCCTCGTACAGGTACATGCTCGGCCGCTCTCCCGACCCGGCGGTCCACCGGTCTTTCCTGCGGATCGAGACCGTCCGCGTTGCGGCGTACCTGGAAAAGACCCGCACGACGTACAGGCGCCGGGTGGCCTACTGCCTCGGCGAGTTTCGGGAGGCGATGCGGGCGGCGTCGGCCCGCACCGGCGTGCCTGTCACTCTCGTACCGTCCGACGAGACGATCGCCCGGTGCAGGGACGAGACTTTAAA
>NZ_JAQVNX010000011.1 GCF_028702905.1 Methanofollis sp. | reverse complement strand
CCGGGCGTGACGTCGTCCTCTCCGGTTTCTTCTCCAGTGTCGGCCTCTTCAGGCACGAGGTCACCCCGGCGATGGAGGGCAGGACTGAAGAGATTCTCAATTTCCTGGAGATAGAACACCTTGCGGCCCGCCCCATGACGCGGATGTCCACCGGCGAGGCGAGGCGCTTCCTCATCGGCCGCGCCCTCGTCCACGACCCCGTTGCGCTCATCCTGGACGAACCCACGAACAGCCTCGACCTCCACGCCCTCCACCACGTCCGCTCGACCTTGCGGAAGATTGCACGCTCGGGGACAGGCGTGATCATGGTCACCCACAACCTCCACGACATCATCCCCGAGATCTCGCGGGTGGTCTTGATGAAGGACGGACGCATCTACGGCGACGGCCCGAAGGAGGAGGTCCTGACCGATGAGGTGATCGGCGGACTCTTCGACGTCCCGGTGCATATCAGGGAAGAGGGAGGGTGGTATTATGCGAGCGGGTATTAGGGAGGATTCCGGGATCATTTTCGTGGTAACCCATGGGGCGGGGTTGGCATATTCCTTCTGGACTCCGGTTCTGTCTTCCCCCTCTATCCTGTTTCGGGGGTCCGGGGGCTTGCCCCCGGTCTAGGGTGTGAGGAAGGCGGTGGATCTGAGTCTCGGACTGGGGGCCGGGGGGGCGGCAGCCCCCCGTGGCACAGATACCCCTGAACAGCAAGCTTCACCAGACCCAAAAAAAGAAAATCTCTCCCCTCAGATCAACCGCACGATCCCGCGCCGCGGCTGCATCGCCTCGCCGAAGCGGATCATCTTGTCAAGGTTCTCCTGCACCTCGTCGCGGTCAAAACCCTGCTGCACCAGGGTCTCGACGACCTCCTCGGTCTTTGCGGTGCCGTCATCGCCGCCGAGCGCCTTTATCGTCTCCCTGATCGTGCGGATGATGTCCCTCTTCTTCTTCGTGATCCCGGTCGTCCACTTGTCGATGTCCAGGGTGCCGGTCTCGGCGTCGTAGGCGACCTGCCGCAGGCAGGCGTCCACGATCATGATCACACGCTCTGCGTCCTCGGGCTCGACAGTCCGTGACAGCCGCATCCTGGCGCTCGCCTCGCCGAGGCGGATCAGGGCCTCAAGTTGCCGGGCTGTCACCGGCACCGGCTTGTTCTCGTCGGCGAGGTCGCGGAGCCTGAGGTAATACGTGATGAGCATCTCCTTCGCGCCGTCGGTGATGAGGGGCGTCACATGCCTCTTCGCATACGCGATATATTTCCGCAGGAGTTCGGGCGCGATCGGCGGTTCCACTACCGTGCTCTCGCTCGCCAGGAGGTCGGCATCCGCCGGGGTGAGGGGGCCCTCCTGCTTCTGCATGATCAGTTCCCCGACCCGGTGGGCCGAGATTATGTGCCGGGCAATTGCCGTGTCCCGCGTATGGTCGGGCTTGTCTGTCAGGACGAAGATGAGGTCGAAACGGGAGAGGAGGGATGGCGGCATGTTGATCTGTTCGGCGATCGGGACGAAGGCGTCGAACCGGCCGAGTTTCGGGTTTGCCGCGCCGAGGAGAGCGCACCTCGACCGCAGGGTCGCCGTGATCCCGGCCTTCGCAACCGAGATACTGTTGCCGCACCACACCGGAATGCCATTCCTACGGACGTAGAGGAGGTGGTTTGGCACTTCAACGCAATAGATCCTGCCCGTGTAGTGACCTCTCTCGATCTGCTGGTGTCCGTTCGTGTTGATGTTCGGCTCATTCTGAGATTCCCGAATGAATGAGACCGTATAGATGTCATGCGATATGACCGATGTCCCTCCACGCGGATTCGAGGTTATCGATCCGGCTTCCCTGACTAAATATCGGTTTCCAGACAGCCCTACCTTCAGCAGCAATTCCGTCACATCGTCTGCAAGCCTTTTTGATGATGTGATATAGGATGTTGCGCCTGTTTTCCGATCGATCGATCCGTCCCCGAGGACCAGGGCATCCAGAAGGATCTGGATCTGTTCTAGAGGAAGATGTTTGGCATAATCTGGAACGTGCCTGCCAGGACTTGTACCAAACTGTTCCATATGACAGGCCAACTGTTTTGAGTTTATCACAAAGTTGGCCCCATCATATGTGAACCGGAACGGTAACCGTTCCAAACATCTTCGGATTGTCTCGGTCGATTCTGGTTTCTTCTGGCCGATAGCGATCCGATACGGCACACCGGTCTGCCAGTGTTTACTAACACATCCTTCAGAGAGGAAGTAGCCGAGGAACTCCAGCCAGTCGTCCATCGGAATCTCGATTCCACCTGTCTGTATCCCGGTGCAGTTCTGGTTTCCGTATTTGACGACCCCAGGAATTGTATGGACTTCCTGCCGTTCTCCAACCCATTTGGCATTCTTCTTGAACCGCATCCGTCTACGAATCGGCAGTTCATCCGCCCGTATGCGCGCAAACCCCGCCCATTCGTTGGCACGGTGGTTCAGGTTGACATACATGGTGTGGTTTGGAGTCACTGCGAGATCGACCTGCCGCGACGTGAAGAAATACATCTCGCCATCGTACTCGGCATCCACGAACGTCATCGGCCGCTGATACTCCAGGTAGCCTTCTGGAGAGAGGGTTGCAACCCGATCCGTATCAGTTACGTCACGGAAGTATTTCCACCCGGCTTCCGTCAGAACCTCGGTCTGATCGTCGTAGCATTGTTGTTCCATCGCCTCGTGGAGGGCCGACCGATCCTCCTTCTGCATCTTGTCCATCTCGTCCACCGCGGCGAGCCCCATATCCGCGAGGACAAGGGCCCCGGCCTCCAGGGTCCAGCTCCCGTCGCCGAAGTCGTCCTTCACCGCGGTCGCCGTGAGACCCGCCGAGGTCGAGGACTTGCCCGAGGTGTACACGCCCCTGGGGGAGATCTGCACGACGTACCTGAGGATCTGGGACTTCGCGATGCCGGGATCGCCTACCAGGAGGACGTGAATATCGCCGCGGAGACGGGACCCGTCAGGCAGGTTCTTCGCCACCCCCCCGAAGAGCTGGAGGGCGATCGCCTCCTTCACCTCGGTGTTCCCGTAGATCGAGGGGGCGATCGAACCGGTGATCTTCCCGTACAGTCCGGCGTCGTGCGAGAGTTCGTGGATCTCGGCCTCGTCCTCCTCGGAGATGTTCACCTCCTCGAACTCCCTCTCCGGCGCCTCGATCGAGGAGCACTCCAGGGATATGTCGAAGAGGGTGGACTTTGTCCCGTAGTTCACCCTCTGCCTGGAGCGGGGGATGCCGTTGAGGACCACCCTGTCACCGGGTGCGATCGCCCCGGTGAGGTCGTCGGTCACCTCGACGTCGAGGGTCTGGGGCCTTGCGCCGCCCCGCAGGCCCTCGGGCGATTCCTGGATCCGCACTTTCTGCGAGTCCACGTACCGGGACTTTGCCTGGAGGAGCTTCAGTTTGCGCCGGTTGCACTCCGGGTTCGGGCACTCCTCGGGCTCCTCGAAGTTCCCGTAGCCCTGCCGCACCGTCGTCGTTGAGCCGCAGCCCGGGCACTGGAAGACAGCCTCGACGATCCTCGGCCGCACCTCGGTCGTCTTCCTGATGATCCCCTTCAGCGAGACAAAGCGATTGATGTGGTAGGCCCTGATGTCCCTGATGCCGGTGACACGCTCGATATGGTGGAAGCGGACATTGATCTTCCCGGCCTTCTCCTCGCCTATGGCGGTGAGCTGGCGGAGGGCGTCCCTGATGTCGCCTGTCGCCTTGCCGGGACGTTCGATCACCTCGTCCGCGAGGCGCAGGCCGGACCTGCCCGAGGCCTGGAGGGTCCGGTAGTCGATGTACAGGGAACGCCTGAAGGGGAACTCCCTCTCGATCTCGGCGAGTTCGCGCCGGCAGTACCGGGAGAGGAAGTTTACCCACTCGCCGACCACGTCGGTGACGCCGTCCTCCATCGTCAGTACTCCCGTGCGGAGAGTTTGATGATGCCGGGCCGCAGTTCGACCACCTCGCCCTCGTTCTTGAGCACCCGGATCGTCGCCTCGACCTTCTCCTTCGCAAAGCCCTCCCTGATCATCTCCTCGATCACCTGCTCGACGTTTGCGGAGCCTTCGTCGCCGCCGACGTCCTTGATGACCTCCTTCACCGTCCTGATGATGTCCCGCTGCCTCTTCGAGATCCCGGTCGTCCACTTGTCGATGTCGAAGGTGCCAGACTCGGCGTCATAGGCCACCTGACGGAGACAGGTGTCCACGATCTTGATCACACGCTTTGCGTCCTCAATATCCACGGTCGGCGAGAGCCTTATCCTGGCACTCGCCTCGCCGAGGCGGATGAGTGCCTCAAGCTGCCGCGCCGTCACCGGCACAGGTTTGTTGTTGTCGGCGAGTTTACGGAGCTGGAGATAGTAGTCCCGCAGCGCCTCCCGCGCCTCGGGGACGATCGTCGGGAAGCAGGTCCGCTTTGCGTACGCGATGTACTTGCGGAAGAGGAGGGGCTCGATATCGGGCGTCACCGGCTTGAGTTGCTGCTTGATATAGGCATCGTCCACGCCTTCGACCGGCATCCGCCTCTTCTTCTCGATCAGTTCGCCGACCGCGTGGGACTTGAGGATGTGCTCTGCGATCGCCATGTCGCGGGCCGCGTCCGGCTTGTCTGTCATGATGAAGATGAGGTCGAAGCGGGAGAGGAGGGAGGGCGGCATGTTGATCTGCTCGGAGATGGGAGCGTACTCGTCGAAACGGCCCATCTTCGGGTTTGCGGCACCGAGAAGGGCGCATCTGGACCGGAGGGTTGCCGTGATACCCGCTTTCGCAATCGAGACGGTGTTCCCGCACCAGACCGGCTTCCCATGCCGCCGAACATAGATGACGTGATCGGGCACCTCCACGCAGTAGATCATGCCGGCATAATGGCCCTTCGTGATATGCCTGAGGCCATTGGTGTTGATGCTCGACCTGTTCTGCCCCTCCCTGATGAAGGAGACCTGATAGATGTCATGGGACAGGACGGCTGTCCGGCCCTCGGGAACGCGCACCTCATCCCCCTGTCTGTGGACCACGGTGGCGTTGCCCGAGATCCCTGCCTTGAGGAGGAGTTCGGTCATGTCGTCTGCCAGCTGCCGCGAGGAGGTGACATACGCGGTCTGGCCTGTCCCTTTCCTGACCCAGCCGTCACCGAGGACGAGGGCGTCGAGGAGGATCCGGATCTGTTCGGGGCACACCTCCTTCGCGTATTGCGGGACATATTTTTCATGGCACTTCCCGAACACTGCCAGATGGGTCGCCAGCTGTTTCGAGGAGATGGCGATGTTCTGGCCGTTATAACTCCACCTGAATCCCAGACGGTTGGTACACGCCGTCATCTTCGCGGCACGTACTCCGTCTCTCTGGGATAGGTGGACGCGATACGGGACGCCGTTTGTGTACTGGACAGAGCCCTCGGAGAGATAATAGCCGAGGAACTCCAGCCAGTCGTTCATCTTCAGGGTGATGGCGCCCGACTCCTCTCCGCCATGGTTCTGGTTCTTGTAAATGGTCACCGACGGCAGTTCATAGGTCTCGGCATACATCCCCTCCCAGATGGCGTTCTTCTTGAAACGCATCCTCCTCTGGAGGGGCAGGGTCTCCATCCGCCTGAGGCCGAAGCCCTCCCACTCGTCGGCACGCCTGTTCAGGTCCACGTACATGTTGTGGTTGGGCGTGACCGCGAGGTCGACCTGCCTGGAGGCGATGAAGTACATGTCGCCGTCATATTCGGCAGCCACATAGGCCGTCGGCACGGCGTACGCCAACCTGCCGTCCGGCGTGAGCGTCGCCACACGCTCGCCCTCTTCAACGTCCCTGAAGAGCCGCCAGCCGTGCTCGGTGAGGACCTCGGTCTGGTTGTCATAGCACTGCTGCTCCATTGCCTCGTGGAGGGCCGACCTGTCCTCCTTTTCCATCTTGTCCAGTTCATCGACAGCGGCCATGCCCATATCCGCGAGCACGAGGGCGCCGGCCTCCAGGGTCCAGCGGCCGTCGCCGAACTCGTCTTTCACCGCGGTCGCCGTGAGGCCCGCCGAGGTCGAGGACTTGCCCGAGGTGTAGATGCCGCGGGGAGAGAGCTGCACGATATACCTGAGGAGCTGGGACTTTGCGATACCCGGGTCGCCGACAAGGAGGACATGGATGTCGCCGCGGAGACGGGAGCCGTCAGGCATCTCCTTCGGGATCCCGCCGAAGAGCTGGAGGGCGACCGCTTCCTTCACGTCCGTGTTCCCGTAGATCGTCGGGGCGATGGACCGGGTGATCTTCGAGTAGACCTTCGGGTCCCTGGAGAGTTCCTGGATCTCGTCCTCGTCCTCCTCGGAGATATTCACCTCCTCGAACTCCTTCTCGGCCACCTCGATCGCATTGCACTCCAGGTAGATATCGAAGAGGGTGGACTTCGTGCCCGCGTTGATACGCTGGAAAGACCTGAGGATGCCGGTGATCACCACCCTGTCGCCGGGCGCGGAGCTGCCTGTCAGGTCGTCGGTCACGTCCACGTCGATGGTCTGCGGCTGCTCGCCGCCCCGCAGGCCCTCGGGCGATTCCTGGATCCGCAGTTTCTGGGCGTCCAGAAAGACGGACTTCTCGGGCACGAGTTCGAGTGGAGTCTTCTTCTGGCAGGTGGCGCAGACCCGGAAGGGGTCCTGGAACCGGCCGTAGGTCTGGGAGTACGGCGGGGTGAGCTGCCCGCACTCCAGGCACTTGAAGACCGCCGCGACGATCCTCGGCCTGACCTCTGTCGTTTTCCTGAGGATCCCTTCCACGGCGACGAAGGTGTTGATCTGGTTTGCCCTGATGTCCCGGATCTTCGTCTTCCTGGTGAGGTTCATGAACCTGACATGGACGAGGCGCCTGTCCTTCTCCTCGATGATGCCGAGGCGGACGAGGGCGTCCTTGACGTCGTTCATAACCTTTTCGGGCCGTTCGATGAGTTCGTCGGCGAGAGCGAGACCGCGCTTCCCGAATGCTTCGAGGTTCCTGTAATCGATGTAGAATGAGCGCTTGTGCGGGAATTCCTTCGAGAGTTCGACCCGCTCTTTCCGGTTGTACTGCCGCTTGAGGAATGTCTCCCAGTCGCTGACGACATCGGTCACTTCAGTGTTCTGGCGGGGTGACATTGATACCATATATGAGGGGGCTCCTCCATCAAGGTGGTTGTCCGGGGGGTGAAAATATTTTATTCGTTTTTCCGGGCGGCAAGGACAAATAGGGCGATCAGTGCCTCCATCTGGATGGCGGAGTCCGCTCCTTCCGAAATCCTGAAGTCGGCCTCGCCGAGGTGGTCGATGAAGGCGACCTTGAGGCCGGTTTCCATATCAGAACGGACGACTTCCCTGAAGCACTGGTTGATCAGTTCGTTCGGGGCGATCCCCCGGTCGCGCATCAGGTGGCGGAGCGCTCCTTCGGCCGCGGGGAAGTCGCCCTGCATCGAGAGGTCGAGGAGGTTCCTGATCTCGTCGGGCCGCGCCGTCGAGGTCGTCTCATACACCATGCCCGCGTCGATCTCCCGCGAGATGATCGCCGCGCCCTGCAGGGCGTTGAGCGCTTTTCTCATGTCGCCTTCGGCGATATAGACGATCGCCTGCACGGCGTCGTCGGTGAGGGTCACGCCCTCGGTCACGGCGACACGCCGCACCTGCTCAGTGACCGCCGCGTCGTCGAGGGGTCTGAAGCGGTAGATGGCGCACCGGCTCTGGATGGGGTCGATAATCTTCGAGGAGTAGTTGCAGGAGAGAATGAACCGGCAGTTCTGGGCATAGTTTTCCATGGTCCGGCGGAGTGCGGCCTGGGCATCGGTCGTGAGGGCATCGGCCTCGTCCAGAAAGAGGATCTTGAAACTTGCGCCGCCGAGCGGGGATGTCCGGGCGAAACCCTTGATCTGGTTCCTGACCACGTCGATCCCACGTTCGTCGGAGGCGTTCATCTCCCTGAAGTTTATCTGCCAGGTATCGCCGAAGAACTCCTTTGCAAGTGCAACCGCTGCTGTGGTCTTGCCGACGCCGGCCGGGCCGGTGAAGAGGAGATGGGGGAGAGTGCCGCTCTTCACGTATGACCGGAGACGCTCGACGATCTCCGGGTGGCCGACCATGTCCGCAAGTTTTTGCGGCCGGTATTTCTCGATCCAGATGGTGTTGTTGCCCTCCATCACAGACTGATTGTTTCTCCAGACATGAATATGCTGTCATCCTGATCTTTATGTGGCCGGGGAGTACACGCTACGGTATGGATGCGCCGAATGGTCGGGCTGTCTCTCTCGCGGCGGCGGTCAGGCTGTTTGCCGGGGAAATGGCGCGGACGACCGAATTTGACGGCGAAACCTTCCTTTCACCGACCGGTGCGCGCGGGCGGCGGGTCTTTTTCACGGGTGCCCTGACGGCGGTCAGGGCCGCGGGGGGACGGGTCACCGCCCGTGTCGCCGACCCGACCGGCACGATCACGGTCGCCGCCGCGTGGCGCGGGGAGGCGGCCGATTCCTTACGTTCGATCGAGCCGCCGGCATTTGTCGCGGTGAGCGGGGCCCTCGCCGTCTCCCGCGGCGAGGTCGTCCTGGTGCCCGAGGCGGTGGCGCGGGTGGAAAAGCCGGTGCGTGACCTCTGGGTGCTGCGGACGGCAGACCTCACCCTCGGCCGGATCGAGGCGCTCGCCGCCGCCGACGGCGACGCCGGAGAGATCGCCGGGATGGCCCTGATGGTCCGGGCGGCGCTTTCGAGCGTGTCCGAGGGGCCGGCAGGTGGCGCGACACAGGACGCCCGCTCCCTCCTCCTCTCCCTTCTCGAAGAGTGCCCTGGCCGGCGTGGCAGCGAAGAGGACCTCTTTGCCCGCGCCGGGGAGAGGGGTGTCGGGCGGGCGGCGGCCGAAGCGGCCCTCTATGCCCTGCTGGAGGAGGGGGAGTGCTATACCCCCTCGACCGGGCAGGTGAGGCTGATCTGATGCACCCGGAATTCCTCCCGGACGTCCCGGCCCTCCTGATGGAGAACACGGAAAGGGTGCTCGTCGTCGCGGACCTCCATTTCGGGATCGAGTCCGGCCTTGCCCGTGCGGGCGTGCATGTGCAGAGCAGGAGCAGGGCGAGGGCGTCGCGGGTCCTTGCCGCCGTCAGGGAGACAGACCCCGACCTCCTCCTCCTCCTCGGAGACGTGAAGCATATGGTGCCTATCACGAGCAGGCAGGAGTGCGACGAACTCCCGGCTCTCCTCGACTCCTTCAGGGACCTGACCGAGGTGAAGGTGCTGCCCGGCAACCATGACGGCGGGATCGCACGTTTTCTTAAGGACGGCGAACTCCTCCCTGCGGCGGGCGCACGCATCGACGGGGCCGGCTATCTCCACGGCCATACCCATCCCGACCCAGACCTCGCGGGCGGCCTCCTCGTGATCGGCCACCTCCACCCGGTCGTCTCCCTCTCCGACGAGGTGGGGTGCTCCCTGCGGGCAGAACCCGCCTACCTGTACTCATCCCTCACCGGCGAGGGGTGGGGGGACGGGACACGCGTCCTCGCCGTGCCCGCGGCCTGCGAATTTTCCGGCGGGGTGGACGTGCTCGACCTGAAAGAGAGCGGTCTCGGGCCGCTCGCGCGGTGTATCGACGAAGACGATGCCGAGGTGTGGCTGCGTGACGGGACCTACATCGGGACCCTTGCAGAGATCAGGGAACAGCGCGGCGCGTGACCTCCTTGACCCGCGGGTGCGGGCGCTCATTGACGAGCGGGGCTTCGAGGAACTCTCCGAGGCGCAGGAGCGGGCGATCCCTCACCTCCTCGCCGGCGACAACCTGGTCCTGATCGCCCCGACGGGCACGGGCAAGACGGAGAGCGCCATGTTCCCGGTCTTCAACGCCCTGCTCAAAGAGGACGGACCCGGCATCAGGGCGCTGTACATCACGCCCCTGCGCGCCCTCAACCGCGACATCCTCGAACGCCTCCAGTGGTGGTGCGAGAGGCTCGGCCTCACCGTCGGGGTGCGGCACGGCGACACCCCCCAGACGGTCCGCCGCAAGCAGGCCCTCTCGCCGCCCGACCTCCTGATCACGACCCCCGAGACCGTGCAGGCTCTCTTCATGGGCAAGAGGCTGCGTCAGCACCTCGCGCATGTCGGCCACGTGATCGTCGACGAGGTCCACGAACTCGCGGGGAGCAAGCGCGGCGCCCAGCTCGCCGTCGCCCTTGAGAGGATACAGGAGTACGCGGGGGAGTTCCAGAGGATCGGCCTCTCGGCGACTGTCGGCAACCCCGACGATATCGGCCGGTACCTCTGCGGCGCCCGGCCCTTCACCCTCGTCGAGGTGCCGGTCGCGAAGCAACTCGACCTCGGGGTCCGCTTCTGCGGCGGCGAGTTTCCGAAGCAGGCGGCCTGTGTCGGGGAGATGATCGACGCCGAACCCTCCTCCCTCGTCTTCGTGAACACCCGCGTCACCGCGGAGGCCCTCGGCCACGCCCTCATGGAGAGGGGCGACGTCGAGGTCCACCACGGCTCCCTCTCGAAGGAGGTGCGGGTCGATGCCGAGGACAGGTTTCGGGCCGGCGCGGTGCGGAGCCTCATCTGCACCTCCTCGATGGAACTCGGCATCGATATCGGGCATATCGGCCATGTGGTCCAGTTCGGCAGCCCCCGCGAGGTGGCCCGCCTGGTCCAGAGGGTCGGGCGGGCCGGCCACCAGCTGTACGCGGTCTCGCGGGGGACCGTGCTTGCGACCGGTTTCGACGACCTCCTCGAATCTCTCGTGATCATGCGACGGGCGCGGGGCGGCGAGATCGAGGCGGTCGCCCCGTACCTGAATGCCGCGGACGTCTGCGCCAATGCCGTCGCCGCCCTTGCGGTGGAGTACGGCGAGATCGCGGTGGAGAAGGCCCGCACCATCCTCGAACGCTCGGGATGCTTTGAGGACGCCGGCCCGCTCCTCGACGCCGTCTGCACGCAACTCGAAGGGCACAGGCTGATCCGGCTGGACGGGGAGGGCGCGGCCCGCCGGATCGTCACCACCTCCCGCGCCCGGCGGTACCTCTCTGCAAACCTCTCGATGATCCATGACGAGAGGAAGGTGCCTGTCTACGACCTGGTCGCCAGGCGGACGGTCGGGACATTGGACGAGTCCTTTGTCGTCGGCTTCGTCCACACCGGTGCGGTCTTCATCACGCGGGGGAAACTGTGGCGGGTGCTCGACTTCGAGGACGGCCGCCTCACCGTCGAGCCCGCGCGGGAGGCGAAGGGCGAACTCCCCTCCTGGGAGGGGGAGCAGATCCCTGTCCCCTTTGCCGTGGCCGACGAGGTCGGCCGCCTGCGCCGGACGCGCGACCTCGCCGCCTATACCGACGACGAGACGGCGCTCGCCTTCGCCGCCACCTATCTTGGGGAGATGGACAGGAACAGGACGCCGGTGCCGACCGACCGCCTGATCACCCTGGAGAACTCGGACGAGGGCGTGGTCTGCAATATCTGCGCCGGCCACCGGGCGAACGAGGCGATTGCACGCGTGCTCTCCGTCCTGATCTCGGCACGCTACGGCACGACGGTCGGGATCGAGAGCGGTGCCTACCGCGCGATGCTCCGCCTCCCGAAGGCCGTCCGTGCGGCAGAGGTGCGGGAGTTCCTCCTCACCACCGACCCGACGCATGTCGGCGGCATCCTCCGCCTCGCCCTCCGTCGGACGGCCCTCTTCAAGTGGAAACTCGTGCAGGTCGCGAAGAAGTTCGGGGCGATCGACGCCGACGCCGACTACGAGAAGATCAGTCTCCACCGCCTTATCGAGGCCTTCGAGGGGACGGTGGTGGCCGACGAGGCGTACACCGAACTCTTCCGCGCCACCATGGACGTGGAAGGGGCGCAGAAGATCTTCGCCGCGGTGCAGTCCGGCGAGGTCGCCCTCCACATCGGCCCCCTCTCCGTCCTCGGCGCCGACGGCCTCTCCTCGTCCCGCGACATGGTCCCGCCGCCGACCGCCGATCAGGCGGTGATCTCGACCCTGAAACGCCGCCTTGCCGGAGATAAGGTCGTGCTCTTCTGCATGCACTGCAAGAAGTGGACGAGTCGGACCCATGTCGAGAGGGTGCCAGACCACCCGCAGTGCCCCCTCTGCTCGGCACGCCTGATCGCCGCGCTCAAACCCTGGGAAGAGGAGCAGATCGGCGTGATCAAGAAAGCGAAGAAGAGTGCCGAAGACCGGACCGTCGAGGCGCGTGTCCTGCGGAATGCCAATCTTGTCCTCAGTTACGGGAAGCCCGCGGTGATCGCCCTCGCCGCCCGGGGCGTCGGCCCGGAGACTGCCGCCCGGGTCCTTGGAAAAAGCAGGGACGAGGATGCGATGTACAGGGAGATCTTGAAGGCGGAGAGGAACTACGTACTCACCCGCCGGTTCTGGTGAGGGGGTTCGGGAGAGATTCTCGTACGCCGGCTGTGGGATCCCCTGTGGTTCAATGGGGTGAGCGCGGGTCCACTGCCTTCCCCACACTCTCGGCCGGGGGACTACGCCGAAAATCAAGATTCACGGAAGATCGAAGATCTTCCTTCACCGGGAATCTTCAATTCCCTGTGTTCTCGAACTCGCTATCGTTCGTTGCCCCCGGAACCCCGATGTCAGGATAGGATCCGGGAAGTGCGAATGGGATTACTGAGGGGGAGAGATTGCCACCTACTCCTATCTTAATGGTGGGGGGACCGGGGGGTGAAACCCCCCGGAAGAATGCAATAAGTCCACCCCCTTCCCCGTACTTTCGACCCGGGGACTCCCTCGAAAGCCTCTGGCTTTCTCGAACTCTCTTGCGCTCGTTTCCCCCGGACCCACGAATCAGGCCAGGGTCGGGGAAGACAGGGCCGGAGATCTTGGGAAAGGGGATTGCCAATCCACCCCATCCTGGTGACAGGGGAGGGGGTGTGAGCATCAGCGAGCATGAAAAAACCGTATTTTTTCGAGGGCAGCCCCCCGCAGAGATGACCATCCAGAGGATTACCATGAAAATGATCCAGAAGATCCGTTCTCCGGGTTTTCATGAGGTTTTGACTCTCAACGAGCACCCCATGATGGAGATGGAGAGGGCAAAACCACCTTCAGAAAGGTCCGCCCTCTGCCTTCCCCGTCCTATCGTAATCCCGGGGGTCCGGGGGCAGCGCCCCCGGCGCAAGCGTGCGGGAAGGCACTTTGACCAGACGAACTCCTCAGAACAATTTTCATGCGGTATGCCTGAGGCGTGCTCCCGAATCATGCCCGATTCTACAGAATCGATAAAACGGTACATTTTCACATTGCGAGCGCCGGCGAGTATGACAGAATGAAAATCGCCGTCGCCGGCGCCACTCAAAAAATTGTAATTTTTACAGATCCTGTAAAATCACATTATGCTTTCGAGCTTCTGCTCGAGGAAGTCGAGGCCGCGCTTGATGTCCTCGAGGTTCTTCCCGCCGGTGAGGATGATCTTGCCTGAGGAGAAGAGGAGAGCCACAATCTTCGGGTCCTTGATCCTGTAGACGAGGCCGGGGAACTGTTCGGGCTCGTACTCGATGTTTTCCAGGTTAAGGGTGATCACGACCTTGTTGAGGTTGATGTACCGTCCGATGTCGTACGAGCAGACGATATTGGTGATCCCGACCCTCGGTTCGTCGTAGGTGTCGACCCCCGCTTCCTTGAGGGACTGGACGATGATATTGAGGCCGTCGTAGAGATCCTGCTTGTTCCGGATCCCGGTAAGGACGACCTTGCCTGAGGAGAAGATCAGGGAGGCGATCTTCGGTTTTTCGATCCGGTAGACTGCGCCGGGGAAGCGCTTCGTGTTCAGTTCGCAATTCGGAACCTTTTTCGAGACATCCCCGAGATCGATGGAATCGGCTATGACACCGGATGCGACGATATTTTCGATCTTCAGTGACTCGTACCTTGAATCATCCATTAATATACGTGTGCATCCGCCGGCACTATAATACTAACGGGAAATATTTATGATACGAAGCACCCTCCCGGCATTGGCGAAGAATTTGGCGGTTTTTTCAGCTGACCGAAGACCGGATCCATACTCTCCTGCCCCTTTCTGCGAGGCCCCGCCTATCACCTCTCATCCTGCCTGTGTGAGGCGGCCGGGAGGCAGGGGCGAGGCATATCTTTATTTCAGTTGAGTGAGAACAGTTATTAGCGCGAGGGTAGCCAAGCCAGGTCAAAGGCGTTAGGTTCAGGGCCTAATTGCGCAGGCATTCGAGGGTTCGAATCCCTTCCCTCGCATTCGTTTTTATCGCCTTTCCCGGTGTTTGATTGCCTTATCCTATTCTGTCTTCTCAATTCAGTCGTCCATGTCCTGCCGCAGGGGTGGATATAAATATAAAAGTCGTGATATATGCGCCTGCTCGGAGGGGGGTTCGATGGATTTCGATCAGGGGCCGATCACGACGATCCATGATTTCGGGTATGAGAAGTCGAGAACCCTGAGGTTTCTCGAAGACCTCAAGGAAGAGAGGCCGATCAACCTGGTGCTGCCGCTGGCCTACGGCGATCTCAGTCATGGCGCGTTGCCCGGCATCGTCGCCGAACTGAACAAGGCGACATTCCTGAACAATGTGCTGGTGGCACTCTACGCCCGGTCAGAGGAGGAGTTCAGATCGGCGTCACACTTCTTCAACTCGCTGGAGCGCCCTCACCGGGTCATGTGGTGCAACAGCCCGGGCATCGAGGCGATCATCGGCGACCTCGGGAAGGAAGGGATAGACCTCGGTATTCAGGGCAAGGGGAGGGACACCTGGCTGGCCCTCGGCGCCGCGTCGGTGGACGCCTATGCCGTCGTCATGCACGACGCCGACATCCTGAACTATTCCTGCGAGATCCCGATGAAACTCGCCTTCCCCCTGGTGAACCCTGACCTTGACTACTTCTTCAACAAGGGGTATTATGCCCGCCTGGGCGACGGCCGCGCCACCTTCTACGGCAGGGTGACGCGCCTCTTTCTCAACCCCCTGATCGATTCCCTCCAGGTAAAAACCGGTCATCAGTCTGACATCCTGCGGTACCTGCGCAGTTTCCGGTACCCCCTTGCCGGGGAGATCGCTCTCACCTCGGACCTGGCCCTGAACATCAGGATCCCCATGGACTGGGGGCTTGAGATCGGCACCCTCTACGAGGTGTACAGGTCGGTGGTGAAGAAACGGATCTGCCAGACCGACCTCGGCTATTACGACCACAAACACAAACTGATCGGCGCCGGCAGGACTGAAGGGCTGCTGAAGATGGCCGGGGACATCCTGGTCACTCTCCTGCGGGCGATGACCGAGGTCGACGGCTACGAGATCTCCCCGGCTTTTCTCACCAGCCTCAGGGTGCTCTACCGGAGGACGGCGCAGGACCGCCTGCGGCAGTACCACACCGATGCGATCTGCAACCAGATCCGGTACAACCGGCACGATGAGGAGCATTACATCGATCGTTTCGAGAGGGTCATCGTAGAGGCCGGGAACGAGTACCTGATCTCACCTGCACATGCGCAGATCCCTGACTGGCTCAGGGCTAGTTCGGCCATCCCGCGGCTCAGGCACAAACTGATCAGGACGATCATCGAGGACGAGAATATCATCAGGGAGTAGGGGCCGGGGGGGAGAGCATCCACGTCATATTCACCGATCTGGACGGGACACTCCTGGACCACGACACGTATTCTTTTGCCGCCGCGGCCCCGGCACTCCGCCTCCTCTCCCTGAAGAGGTGCCCTCTTGTCATCTGCACGAGCAAGACAAGAGCCGAGATCGAGGTCGTCAGGGATAAACTGGGTGTCTCGGACCCGTTCATCAGCGAGAACGGGGGAGCAGTTTTCATCCCCCGCGGCTACTTCACCGTGCCTGTCGGCCACACCCGTGAGGCCGGGGGCTATCTGGTGATAGAACTCGGCGCGCCCTACGGTCGTCTGCGGGCGGCCATCAGGGAAATTCGGTCGAAGACCGGGTGCAAAGTCATAGGTTTCGGGGACATGACCGTCGAGGAGGTCGCCCATGACGCGGGGCTGGACCGTGCATCGGCACGTCTGGCCAGGATGAGGGAGTATGACGAACCCTTTGTCATCCCCGATCCCGCCTGTGTCGAGGCGGTCCTCGGGGAGATCGAAGCCCGGGGCCTCAGGCACACGCGGGGCGGCCGGTACTTCCACCTGACCGGCGATAATGACAAGGGCAGGGCCGTCTCTCTCCTTGCCGCTCTCTTCAGGGAGGAGTACGGGACGGTGACGACTGTCGGCCTTGGCGACAGCAGAAACGATCTTCCCATGCTTGCGGCGACAGACATCCCCATACTGGTCCAGAAGCCCGACGGGTCGTACGAAAAAGCTGGCCAGGAGGTGGTGCATGCCGACGGTGTGGGCCCTGAGGGCTGGAACCGGGCGGTCGTCAAGATGCTGGAAAAAATATAAAATCCATGCAATACCTGATGGGATGCACCCCGGGGTATCGTGATGGATGTGAAACAGGTTCTGGTGACGTCGTTTCTTCTGGCAATTGTCGAGAGTGTCAGGTCGCAGGGGCCTGAAAAGACGATCGCCTGGATAGAAGCCATTGCCTCGGCACTCGGTGAACGAGAGGGGGCAGGCCTTGAAGGGGATCCGATGGGTGGGGTGAACGTCCTCCATATCTGCCCGTTTTTCAGCGTTGTCCAGGAGTTCGTCGAGGAGTTTGGGGAAGAACCCGAGGAGTTCGGAATGCTCATCGAGATGAGGAGGAGCCTTGCGGTCTCCAACATCTTCTGCCTCTTTCACCACTGCTTGCGGGCGAAGCGTGCCGAGATGGCCGGCAAGAAGACCTCGCTCCACCTTGCAAGCGATGCCAATCCTGCGGGGGCGACCGTCTACAACGACGATGCCATCGTCAATGCCGGCCTCGGGAGGGCTGAAGTGGACGAGATGATGAAGAAGGTGGCCTGTATTTTCAAGTTCCAGTGATGGTGGCGTATGAATTTGCAGGAAGCCGGGAAATTGTACCAGTCGAGCATCGAGGTTATAAAGAAGAACCAGCATGCGAATGGTGGTTTTTATGCCAGCCCGCCGGGCACGCGCTATCCCTTCATCTACGTGCGGGACCACTCGATCGTCACGCTTGGGGCGTTGCGGGCCGGCCTTGTCGAGGAGAGCAGGAGGGCCCTGCGGTTTATTCTCTCGGCCCAGAAACCGACAGGCGAGTTCCCCCAGCGGTGCAATGTGGACGGCATGGACACCAGTTACAAGGAACTCCAGATCGACTGCAATGGTGTCGCCCTCTACGCACTCGGCAAATATTCCGAACTCCACGGCTACGATATCGCCGAAGAGTTCTGGAAGAACGTGGCCGACGCGGTCACCTTCATCCTGCGGAACAAGAACGACGAGATCCACCTGATTCACACAATCAACAGCATCCATGAGTACCCTGCCTACGAGCACGGGTTTGAGATCTATGCGAACTCGGCCTGCTGCGCCGGCATCCTCGAAGCGGTGAAGATGGGGCAGCACCTCGGGAAGGAGGTGGGGGATTGGGCGCGGCAGGCCGAACTGGTCAAGCAGAGCATCCTCCGATGCCTGTACAGCGCGAGGAGGCGCACCTTTGTCAAGGCGATCCGGATCAAGGAGAAGGGGAGCAAACCCCTCGGCTACGACCCCTTTGCCTCGGTGATCTTTGAGCCTGATGTGGCCGAGTACGCCCCGGCCTATTTCGGGCTGCTGAAGAACCGCGACCTGCGGGTGATCAACACGGTCCGGAGACTGGACGCCGCCCTCTGGGACCGCGAACTGGGCGGCATCAACCGATACCCCGAGTCATGGGACCGCAACAACGGCGGTTACGGCCCCTGGCCGCACTTCACCTGCCAGCTGGCGCGGCACTTTATCCATATCGGCGACTATGACCGGGCCGAGGTGTACCTCGGCTGGGTTCTGGACATCGCCCACGAGTACATGTTTCCCGAGCACATCTCGACAATCGCACGCTTCGAGGAGTGGGTCGACCTCTTCCGCTCTTCCGGCATTTTGAGGGACGACAAGATGGTGATGATCGACGGGATCAAGGACCACCCGAAGTGGTCCGAAGGTTTTGCCTATGTGGTATATCCTCTCATCTGGCCCCATGCCGAGTATATCATGGCCTACAAGGACTACGAGGAACTTTTCCTGAAACGCGGGATGCAGTGGAGTTGAGGAGTGCTCGTATCGGCTTTGTTGAATCACTCATGAAACGTTCGTTTCAGGCGGTTCTTTGAAAAATCCTGCACGGGTTTTTCAGGGTAAATCCTCCTCTAGCCAGGGTGACATCTCTGATCCCACAGGGAGAGCGCGGATCCACTGCCTTTCCCCTCGTGTTCCCCCGGGGCTCTGCTCGAAAAACGTACCGGGATTTCACCCCCCACCCAGACCCCCAACTTAGGATAGAACGAGGGAAGACAGATGAGGAGATCATGAAGACGGAGACTACCATCCCATCTCTATCCTGAAGGGGGATCAGGGGGTGAACACCCCGCCACCGATCTTCCAGAGCCAGAAATTCTCCAGAGCCCTCCTATCGTGTCCTCAGGTATGTATTTGAGAGAGGGATGACCCCTGTGTCCTCATCCGAATTTGTTGTCTTGTTCGCAACAAATGATATATCTGTACGCCGGGACAATCTCTAGGCATGACGGAGGTCGCGGTGTGAAATCCCCCTACCAGATTATTGCAGATATGATTGTCAGGCACCCCGCGGTGGTTGCTGGATTCTTCGTCGCCGCATTGCTTGTGGCCTTCTACGGCATGGGCCTCGTCTCGATGGAGACCGGGTCTGATACCTATATAGACAAGACCACCACCCGCGGGATGCTCTTCGACAAGTACGCCGACTCCTTCATGTCGGATAGCATCATGCTCCTTGTCGAGACCGACGATGTCCTCAACCCCGACGTGCTCGCGTATATAGACCGACTCCAGGCCGACATCGCCGATGAACAGTACGTTGATTCGACGCGGAGTATCACTGACCTGGTCAGGCAGGTGAATGGCGGCACCCTGCCGACATCTGCTGCGGAGGTGCAGAGAGCGAAGGCACTGGTCCCACCCGAGATCATGGAGCGCTACGTCCCCTCGAACATGATGACCATTGCAATCATCACCCTCGATCCTGGCGTCTCCTCCGACGTCAGGGAGAACGTGCTCAACTCCATTGCCTCAGTTGTGGCGATATCCAGTCCTCCGCCGGGCGTCGGGGTTACGGTCAGCGGAGACCCTGCCTTTGCCCAGCAGATGAAACAGGAGATGGGCGCCTCGATGGGCGTCCTCATCGGGGCCGCGATGCTCCTCATGATCCTTGCCGTCGGCCTCCTCTTCTCCCATGTCAGGTACCGCCTCCTCCCTGTGGCGATCGTGGCCACCGGCCTCATCTTCACCTTCGGGCTGATGGGGGTTGTCGGGATCCACATCAACATGGCAACCATCGGCGCCTTCCCCGTGCTCATCGGCATCGGGATTGACTACGCGATCCAGTTCCACTCTCGGTTCGAGGAGGAGCGGCGCCTCGCCCCGATCGACGAGTCGGTGATCACGACGATCACGAAGACCGGCCCCTCAGTCCTGTATGCGATGCTCTCCACCTCCATGGGCTTTGTCGCCATGGGGATCTCGCCCGTCCCCATGGTGCGGAGTTTCGGGATGGTCTGCGTCATCGGCGTGATGATGTGCTATCTTACCGCCCTCATCGCTGTCCCGACCTTTGGTGTGCTTGTAAAATACCGGCCGAAAAAAGAGGGAAATGTCGCCAACAGCGGGGCGACTGAGGCATACAACCAGTTCCTCGGGAACCTTGCGGTGAAGATTGCAAAGAACCCTATCCCTATCCTCATTATCCTCGGCCTCGTCGCCTTCATCGGTGTCGAGATGGATAGCGAAATCAGGATCAGCACGGACGAGCAGACCTTCGTCCCCTCTGACATGCCGGCGGTCGTGGACCTGAAAAAGATCGTCCGGACCATGGGCTCGACCCAGACTCTCCCAATCTATATCAGGGGCGACGATGTCACCTCTCTCGAAAGTTTGCAGTGGATGCAGGGGTTCTCGGACTACGAGGTGAAGGAAAATGCCCAGATCACCGGCGTAACCAGCATCATCACCGAGATCCTCCGGTACAACAACGGGGCGATGCCGCAGACCGACGCCGAGGCACGGGCCGTCCTCGACCGGATCCCTGATGAAACGAAGAATAAATATCTTGCCGGAAACATGGGGGCAGTCGTCCAGTTCTCCCTCACCAAAATGGAGATGGAACAGGCGAAGAGCCTGGTCACGAAGGTGCGGAAGGACATTGCCTGGGAGAAGCCGCCTGTCGGGATCGTCGCCGAACCGACTGGCAACCTGGAGTTGTTCACGACCCTGATCGACGATATCGAGACGGGGAAGACGCAGATGACAATCCTTGGCTTCGGGCTGATCCTGACATTCCTCTTCCTCGTGTACCGGAAGATCGGGAAGGCTGTGTCGCCGCTGGTCCCGATCATCATGATCGTCGGCTGGAACGGGCTGATCATGTATGCCCTCGGCATCGACTACACGCCACTGACGGCCTGCCTGGGCTCGATGACCATCGGCGTGGCCTCGGAGTACACCATCCTGATCATGGAGCGCTTCTACGAGGAGCGGGAGAAGGGGAGGGAACTCTATGATGCGATCCAGCAGAGCGTCTCCCAGATCGGGACGGCGATCACCGTCTCAGGCATGACCACGGTCTTCGGCTTCTCGGCGCTCATCCTCTCCACCTTTAATATCATCCAGAATTTCGGCGTGGTCACCGTGATCACGGTGGGCTTCTCCCTGATCGGTGCGATCATCGTGATGCCTGCCGTGCTCTCCCTGATAGGGCGTTCGTCCCGTAATCCTGCATCTAAGGCCGAGAATGAGTAATCTCCCGTTTTCCTTTTTTCCTGAGCCGTATTTTTATCATTGCATCTTTTGGTCCCTGCGTACGCCGAGCAAATACTTATTAATTTATAATTTAGTAAAAAATGCCTCGAACCAAAAATCATAACATTTAAATTTGGAGCGTGTAAATATCTGAGTATGGAAGGTTCGATCAAGTCCGGCACGACGGGGCGGAGCATCACCCTCCAGATCCCGATCTTCTACAAACTCTTCGTGAGCATGCTCTTTGTGGCAGTGCTCCCGATCGCGCTCATCGGCCTCATTTCCATGGGCGACACCGAGGGTATCGTGGCAGCAATCGGCCTGCCCGGGACGGTCTTCCTCCTCACTCTCGTGACTCTCGGCCTTGTGGTGATGTGGAGCTTCTTCCTTGCAACAAGCATCACAAGTCCCATCACTCAACTCTCCGAGGTGGCGAGGAGCGTCTCCATGGGCGACCTGCGGAACTCTGAGGTGAAGGTCATGACCAACGACGAGATCGGCGAACTTGCCACCTCATTCAACAGGATGCTCAACTCGTACAAGATCCTTGACGCCCTCTCGCGTGAAGACGGCAAATGAGTGGGGTTATGCCGCTCTGTGACATCGTCGCTCTGGCGCCGAAGGAGATATCCGGTTATTCTGCCGGGTTCCTCCTCCCGGCACGGGCCAGCGCCTGTGCCCGGGCGATCGGTCAGACCCCCGGAGAGAGTGTCGGCGGGTGAGGGAGAGGATCCTTTCCCCGGAATAATGAAGATGACTGGAGGGAGATACTCTGCTGATTAACTTTACCCTGAGCAAACTGCTCGTCGCCGGGGCCGTTGCCGCATGCGTCGCGGGGCCTGACGGCGAGGTCCTCGGCGAGGCCGGGAATGCCGACTGGGAAACTGCGGCATCTCTTGTCCCCACGGTGCGGGACGTCTGGGAACGTCTCTCCGCAGGGATCGGTGCCGACGGCTACGAGGACGCAATGCTCGAAGCAGATGGCGGGAACATCCTTGCCACACCTCTCGGGAACGGCCCTGTGCTGATGGTGCTCCTTGAACCCGGTGCGAATACCGGGCGTGTCAGGTATGAGATGAAGAAGAACCGCGACCTTATCGAATCTGTGCTATGATCGACGATCTGCCTGAAGGAACCAGCCTTGGAACGATGCAAGCCCCCCTGTCCTGGGTTTACTCCCATACGGTGCGTTTTCTCGGGGCGGTGAAGGTCGCCGTCAGGGACGGCAGGGGTTTTGTCCTGATCCGGAGGGGGGAGGCGGTTGCATACTTCTTCAGGCACGGCGATATCACGCTGAGGGGGAATGCGGCGCGTGAATACCTCTCCTCCATGGACGTTCTCGAACTGACCCTCTGCAAGTACGCCGACGAGGATTTCGCCGCCGCCGTTGCCTGGTGTCAGGCAGAGGGCGTGCCCGTCCACGACGAGGAGAAAGAGAATACTTCGGCGGGCCTTTCCCGGAGCGAGGCTGCCGGAGTGCCGGTCTCCTCTCCCCTCCTCCGTGAGGAGGACGGCGTCCGCCTGGTGGCACGGTGTACCGAGGAGGAGATGACCGTTCTTGCGGGCACCTGTCCGAAAGGGCTTGCATGTGCCGATATTGCGGCCTCTCTCTGGGAGTCCGATTCCCTCCTCGGTTCCCTGGGCGCGGGGAGTCTCTCGTACTTCATCCTTGAGACGCCTGTCGGCCGTCTCTGTACCGTGCCCCATGGCGACAGTATCCTCTGCGTCCTGACAGATCGGGGGGTTCCCCTCGGCAGGGTCAGGTCCCTGGTGCAGGGTCTGCTGTCGGAACAGTAATCCCCTTTCCCGGCCCATCCTTTTTCGAGCCGATGACGCGTATTTTTACCTATTATCCTGAAGATTTCGGGGAACTGCCTGTCGAGGTCGTCCACATGGACCTCACCTTCTCTGTCCGTGACGATGTCACCGACGTCTCTTCGCGCCTGCATGTCCGTGTGCGCGACCGGCCGGTCAACCGTCTTGAACTGAATGCCCGCGACCTCGAAGTCGTGGCCGCCTCCTGCGATGAGGCCGCGGCCGGCATCACCTATGACCGGGACCGTCACGTCCTCGTCTTCTCCTTCGACGACCCGGTCGAGCCGGGCGCCGACCTCCATCTCCTCACCCGGACACGCTGCAGGCCGTCACGGACGCTCCTTGAAGGCCTGTACTATGACGAGACGCCGGCAGGGGCGCCGCCGACCCAGATCACCCAGTGCCAGCAGTGGGGTTTTCAGAGGCTTGTCCCGTGCTTCGACGACATGGCGGCGAAGTGCACCTATACGACGACGATCATCGCCGACGAGCGCTATACAAATATCATCTCCAATGGCGACGGCCTATCCGGGAGGAAGCCGATGGGCGACGGCAGGAACATCGTCACCTACGACAACACGACGACGCCGATGGCGCCGTACCTCTTCTTCCTCGGCGTGGGGACGTACGCCACCTTTTCCCGCGACTTCGAGTACCCGGACGGCCGGACTTTCGCCCTCGAACTGCTCGCGCCGCCTGGCTCAGACCCGGCGGTCGCCGGGGCTTCCCTGGAGGCGCTTGCCGACGCTGTCCTCTGGGTCTATCTCTTCACCGGCCCTGACCAGTACGACCGCGCCGATCTCTGGGCCCTCTGCCATGAACGCGACCGGGCGAAAGAGGCCGGGGACGACGAACGGGTCTCGGCCCTCCGTGCCGACCTCGCCCGCAAGGTACGAGAGATCAGGCCGGGCTATGCCTACACCGGCACGGTCTACCGCGAGATCGCAATGCAGAACTCGGACTATGGCGGCATGGAGAATGTCGGCAACACCACGATCACGGCCAACAGGATCATGCCATACAGGCGGATGACCGACCGGGCCTACGAGTACATGATCCGGGTGAAGGTCCACGAGTACTACCACAACCTGAATGGTTCCGAGGTCACCGGAAAGAGCCCCTTCGAACTATGGCTCAACGAGGCGGTGACGGTCCACGTGGAGAACGCGCACTTTGCCTTCCTCTTCGGCGAGGACTATGCCCGCCTCCAGAGTGTCGTCGACCTCGTCGACCCGGAGACCGGGACTTTCGCCCTCGACGCCGGCGCGGCCTCGATGCCGATCGAGCCTGACGGGTTCAACGACCCGAACGAACTGATCACCGGCGTCACCTATGTCAAGGCCCCCGAGTTCGTCAGGATGATCGAGACTGTCATGGGGAAGGAGGCCTTTGCCCGCGGCCTCGACCTCTATCACCGGCGGTTCGCCCACGGCAACGCGTCGAGGCAGGACTGGCTCGATGCGATGGAGGAGGTGGCGGGACGGAGTTTTGCACGCATGGCACATCTCTGGCTGAAGCAGACAGGTTACCCGACGGTGCGGATGGCGCACTCCTACGACCCCGCGTCCCGCACCTGCACCCTCACCCTCGACCAGGAGACGCCCGCGGGCATGGAGCCCTGGGAGTTCCCCTGTGTGGTCGCCCTGATGGACAGGGAGGGCCGGGAGATCGCCGGTGCGACTCACCAGGTCACCGGACGCCACGAAGAGGTCGTCTTTACCGGCGTGGAAAGGCCGGCCTTTGTCGCGGCCAATCGCGGCTATTCATTCTATGGGAAATTGGTCGACGATGCAACGCCGGAAGAACGTCATCTCCGGGTGCGGCACGACCCCGATGTGATCGGGAGGTTCTGCGCCTTCCAGAGCCTTGCGGAGGCCGAGATGGTCAGACTCCTCGACGATCCCGGTGCGGTCCCATCGCCCTCTTTCTCTGACCTCTATGCCGACCTCCTCTCCGACGACGCCCTGATGGCCGCGGTCGGCGGGGAGTTCCTGACCATCTTCGAGTCGGTCGACGACCCCCGCTATGCCCACCGCTACACCGCCCTGCACGGGGCACGGGACCGCCTCCAGAGGGGCATCGCCTCCCGGCACGAAGAGGTTCTCCGTGCCCTGTACAGGCGGTACGCCGCGGCGCCTGCCGACCGGAGTCCGGCCGCGATCAAGGCGCGGCAGGTGAAGAATGTGGTCCTCGGCCTCCTCGCCTCCCTCGACACCCCGGCGGTGCACGCCCTGATCAGGGAGCAGTTTGAGAGGGCCGCCTGCACCACCGACAGTCTTGTCGCCTTTGCGACCTACATGGACTCGTCGGCGCCCGACCGCATGGCCGTGCTCGACGTCTTCGAGGAGGAGTCCCGCGCCGACCTCGTCTCCTGGGAAATGTTCCTTGCCGTCGTCGCCGGCGTCACGGCGCCCGACTGTATCGACCTTGTGCGACGCGTGGAAGTGTCGCCGTCCTTCAGGATCGAGCAGAGCAACGACCAGAGAGCGCTCTACGGAAGGTTCGTCCGCAACAGGATGGTCTCCCTGGAGACCACGGCCGGGAGGGAGTATCTTGCCCGGGTGCTCGGACGTCTTGCCGGGATCAACGAGTACAACACGGTCAGCGCCCTGGAGGTCTTCGGTGCGCTCGACAGCATGGGAGAGGAGCACCAGGCCCCCCTTGTCGCCGTCCTTCTCGGGGTCATGCGTTCTGTCGATCCCGCCGCCCGTCCGAGTGTCTATAACACCGCCCGCCGTCTTCTTGACGGTGCGCCGCGGGCCGTGGTGCGGTATGTGGCCGGGTTCGGTTCCGCCCCTGAACTGGATGCCCTGCCGCACCGGCAGGCGGAAAATGAACGATGATGTTCATTAGTGAACATATTATTTTACATTTATTTTTCACACTGAATTCACAGATATATGGATGTTTTTCCATTTGCCTGATATAATGGAGGAATGGCCATACTATCTCTGATTATTCTTTCTGGAAACTTAAAATTTCAAATTAAAACAGAATTGGCTTGTTTTAGCCAAATTAAACCATTCAAATCCTTTTTTCCCTGAGTCTGATGGTGCCGAATGTAAATCTGGCCATTTATAGAGCGCAAAACCGATCGGGGCCACGGGCGTGCCCTGCTGTGTACGGGAGGATCAAACGCGGCGTAAATACGGGGCAGACCGGTTTCGGCATAATATTGCATTTTATTCACGAAATGACTCATTATTGGCCATTAATTCTCATTTTATTCTCTAATCTGTCCGTTTTATCTCATTCCCTGTGGGGTATCTGGATAGATATTTTTAAATCTTCAATTGATGTTGTTATTACATCATAGCCTCCAGGGAACTCTCCCGGAGGGGATCGTGATGAATATGACCGCAACCGAGATTCACAACCAGAATGACATGCTCACCCTGAACGAGACCACGAACTACTGGGATACCCTCTCAGACGACGAGATCATCAAGAAGTTCAACGCTCAGGGATCCTGGGGTCTTTACACGAGTGTCGACCTCAAGAACTGCAACCCGGCCACCATCAGAGACGCCGACAAGATCAAGCAGTTCATCGTAGAACTCTGCGACCTCATCGACATGAAGCGTTTCGGCGAACCGACCGTCGTCCACTTCGGCCCGTGCGAGAAGGTCGCCGGCTATTCCATGATGCAGCTTATCGAGACCTCCCTTGTCTCCGGCCACTTTGCCAACGAGACCAACGCTGCCTATCTCGATATCTTCTCCTGCAAGGATTACGGCCCCAAGAAGATGGGCGAGTTCTGCAAGGCGTTCTTCGGCGCAGAGTCGATGACCACCCACGTGCTCTTCAGAGACTGAAGCACACTATCTTCCCTATTTCCTTCATCTTCCCACAAACACACGATTCCTCCCGACCTGAATGGAGGGGAAGGGTTTCCGGCAGCACCCTGCCCTTTTATGTCCTGATAAGAATCGATCTTTCCTCGGTGTACCTGTCCAGTGCGCCACGGCCGTTTTCCCGCCCGATACCGCTCCACTTCGTCCCGCCGAAAGGTGCCTCAGGCGGGATCTTGAGGTGCTGGTTCACCCAGACGATCCCGGCCTCCAGGTCCCTGCAGCCCCTCTCGGCCCTCTCCAGGCTCTTTGTCCAGATCGATGCCCCGAGTCCGTACTTCGTGCTGTTCGCCGCGTGAAGCGCTTCGTCGAGGCTCTCCACCTCGAAGACCGGGAGGACGGGTCCGAAGACTTCATCGCGGAGGGGGAGGGCGTCGGGCGCAAGGCCGGTGACCACGGTCGGTTCGAAGAAGAAACCCTTTCCCGACGGCACCTTTCCCCCGGTGAGGACCCGGCCCTCGCCCTCGATCCCCTCGACCACCTGCCGCATCCTCTCCTGACCTGCGGCATTGTTCAGCGGCCCCATCCTGACGCCGGGCTCCATTCCGTTCCCGACCCTGATCTCTTCGGCCTTGCTGGTGAGGAGGGCCCTGAACTTTTCGGCGACACCGGAGAAGACGAAGAGCCTCTTCACCGCCGTGCAGGTCTGCCCGCAGTTATAGAATCGGCCGGCGACCGCCCCTGCGACCGCTGCCTCAAGGTCGGCGTCGTCGCAGACGATCATCGGGTCGCTCCCGCCGAGCTCCAGGGTGACGTACTTCATCGTCTGGGCCGCGGCCTCGGCCACGCGCCTGCCCGTGCCGATCTCCCCGGTGAAGGAGACCTTCCTGACATCGGGATGGGTGACCAGCGCCTCGCCGAGGGTCTCCCCGGGACCGGTGACGATGTTGAGGGCCCCCGCCGGGAGGCCTGCCCGGGAGAAGAGGTCGCCGATGGCGAGGGTCGTGAGAGGCGTGGTGCTGGCCGGTTTGAGCACGACGGTGTTGCCGGCAAGGAGGGCCGGCCCGATCTTCCAGCCCGCGATGAGCACCGGCATGTTCCAGGGCACGATGCCGACGCAGACGCCGAGAGGTCTTTTTTCGACGATGATCCGACCGTATGCCGCGGTGTTCAGCGTCTCCCCCTGGAGGGAGGACGCAAGTCCGGCATAGTACTCCAGGATATGGGCAAAGCCCCGCACCTCGTCCTTTGCCTCGCGCAGGGGCTTGCCCTGTTCGGCGACAAGGGTCGTCGCCAGGGTGTCGGCCTCTCTGCGCACCAGGTCCGCGGTGCGATAGAGGACCTTCCCCCTGTCGAGGGGGGTCTGGCCTGCCCACCCGGCGAGCGCCTCCCCTGCGGCCTCAACGGCGGCGCCCCCGTCCTCAGGGCCGCCGAGGGGCACACTGTCGATCCTTTCCCAGGTGGCGGGGTTCACGACGTCCATCGTCCTCTCTGATGACGCATCCACCCATGCGCTGCCGATAAGCATCTTCATAATTGCTGGGATCCTATCTTTTATGGAAGAATAGGTTTTTCCCTCCCGGCGGGCCGGCCGCACCTGTACCCGTCGTCTCCTCCAGGGTGGTCTGCAGATGGAATGGACACGAAAACAGGACTTTCTCGCTTTTCTTGCACAACAACCGATCGGTATCACCGGAGTCACCGACGAGGCGCTTGCCTGCTACGACCGGGCCTTCACGCACCGGTCCTATGCCCACGAGCACCCCTGCGGTCAACTCCCCTGCCCAGACTATGAACGCATCGAGTTCCTCGGCGACCGCATCCTCAACTTCATCGTGGCCGAGTACCTCTTCTCCACCTTCAACTGCTCCGAGGGCGCCCTCTCGAAGAGGATGGAGGCAGTGAAGAACGAGCACCTCGGCACGATCGTGCCCGGCACCGGCATAGGGCTTGAGAGGCTGATCCTCCTTGGAACGGGCCAGGCCCTCACGACGTCGATCATCGCCGACGTCTTCGAGGCCTTCATCTGCGCCCTGTACCTCCATGTCGGGCTGGACAGGACGCGGGAGGTCGTGCTCGGTCTTGTCGCCGACGACATCCTCCACTTCGATACCGGCGAGAACACCATCGGCAGACTCCAGGAGCGCGTCCAGGGTGACCACGCCGGCGACCTGCCCGAGTACCATGTCCTCGACCGCCAGGGGCCCGACCATGCCCCCACATTTGTCTGTGCGGTCACCGTCCCCGACCTCTTCTCGGCCCCTGGCACCGGCAGGAGCAAGGCCGAAGCGAAGAAGGCGGCGGCGGCGGTTGCTCTGAGGGTTCTGGAGGAGAGAGAGGGGTAGGGGGTGCTCGGTTCCCGGGGTACGTTTGAAGTGATACTCCAAACCGCCGCCTTCCCCTAAACACTATGCCAGGGGAAGGATTAACCCTGCATATCGAAGATGACTGCCATCCACTCCCTATCGTAATGTTGGGGGGACCGGGGGGTGAAACCCCCCGGAGGAGTGCCGATCAACTGCCTTCCCTAAAACCCTTCGCCGGGGGACTACCTCGAAAACCTACGGTTTTCTCGTGCTCACTTCGTTCGCAGCCCCCGGACCCCCGATCTATAGGATAGAGCCGGGGAAGACAGAGCAGGAGATTCTGAAGAGGGGGATTGCAATCCCACCTCTATCCTAATGTTGGGGGGACCGGGGGGTGAAACCCCCCGGCACGGTCACTCACGATCAGAATTTTTACAGAACTTTTTCACACGCGATTTTTTTTTCGGGCTCCTTCACCCCATAACCTCGGGCTCCTCGAAAGTGTCGAGTTCGTCGAGGAAGGGCATCAGGCCGGTTACATAGGGCGTGCCCGCGATCTCCCCCACGGACACGACCTCGATCATGATCGGGAGTTCCTTGAGGCGGATGTCGAAGGAGTAGGGATCGTACTCGCGGGCAAATTTCAGGAAGTCGTCGACAGAGACGAAGGGTCGATCGCTCTCGGGCACGTCCGCGTACTCCTTTTCGTCCGCCGCAAGGTCCCCTGCCTGTGCCATCTCCTCCTCGAAATACACGACGGCACGGAAACCGTATCTGCGGCTGAGACGCTGGAGTTCGAGAATGTCGATCTGTACTCCGGGCGAGACCCCGATGGACACAAACTTCTCATCGACACCCGAACCTTTCAGGTTTTCAAATGCATTCTTTTCTGTCATGGTAATCTCCGATTCAGTGTGATACCGGGCACCGGCACCGCCCGATGGTGACGGCCATCATGGCCGACAGGACGGCGGTGACCGCAAATGCCATCATAAATCCATTTATTTCCGCGACCACTCCCGCCATAAAGGGGAGGAGGGTCATCCCCGCATAACTCGACGCATTGAAGAGACCCATCACCGCCCCCTGTTTCGCCTGGTCTGCTGCAAGGTAATTTATCTGGGCGATCATCACCACGCCGGCGATCCCGCCGACGAGCACGAACGCGAGCGGGGTGAGATAGGAGAAGGCGACCGCCGCGGCCATCACCACGGCCGACGCCCGTATTGTCGGGATCGGTGCCAGGTGGGCCCGTGACGCTGCGATGGAGGCGAAGATCGTCGCCACGTTCATCATCCCGAGTTGCAGGCTCAGGGTTGCCGGCGTCTCGCCGGTGAAGTCCGGATAGATCGCCGTCACCGCCCCGGTCGCGCCGACAAGGACGATCGCCGAGACATACAGCCAGAAATAGTTCTTTCCGATCCCGATGAGCCCGCCATTTCTCCCTTCGGGAGCGTTTGCCTCCGCCATCAGACCCGAGAGCACGAGCGGCACCACCGTCGCCGCGGTGAAGACCGCAACCCCGCCCATGATCCCTGCCACATCGCTGAGAAAGCCTGCCCCGAGAAGGCCGGAGACCAGACCGACATTCAGGGCGGCGATGAAGTTGCCGCTCATATGCTCGTGGTCTGTCTGGAGATTGATCCAGGACATCGCCGCGGGCACGAAGAGACCGGCGCCGATCCCCTCGATGCCCCGTGCTGCAAGGAGGACCAGAGGGTCGGGGAAGGCAAGGATCGCCGCTCCGCTCGCGAGTGTCAGGACAAGGCCGGCCCGTATCAGGGGCACCCGACCCACCCTGTCGGAGAGGACCCCTGCCGGCAGGACCGTGAGAAAAGCCCCGAGAAAGTATGCGGAAAAAAGGGCGCCCTGCAAGGCCGGCCCATCGGCGAGGGCCGGCAGCACGGGCACGATCGCGTTCGAAAGCGCCATCACGACAAAGACGCCGAGCAGGATGGGGAGGCGCTGCTTCATGCTGTCTTTAAACCATACGGTAGGTCTCGAGGTTCAGGGGCGCGCGCGTCTCGATGTGGAAACGCTTGTAGATCGAGCTTGCAAGGTCGATGGTGCTCCCCTCGTCCCCGTGGATCGTGAAGATCTTCTCTGGCCGCGGCTGGAGGTGCTGGATGAACCCCATCAACTGCTTCCGGTCGGAGTGCCCGGAGAACCCGTCCACCGTGTCGATATCGAGCTTGAGGACCATCGTCTCGCGGTTGCCGATCGGGATCTCCCGCCAGCCCTTCTGGAGGCGCCGCCCGAAGGTGCCGTCGGCCTGATACCCGACGAAAATGAGGGTGTTCCTCTCGTCGGGTGCGAGGGCGTAGAGGTACTCCATCACAGGGCCGCCGTTGAGCATGCCGCTCGTCGTGACGATCACGCAGGGGTCGCCGCCGATGACCTTCTCCCGCAGGTCGGACGAGTCCACCTGGATGAAGCAGTCGGCGAGGAAGGGGTTCATGCCGTCCCGGAAGATCTGGTTGCGGAGATCGGCGTTGAGGTATTCGGGATAGGTCGTGTGGATCGCCGTCGCCTCCTTGATCATGCCGTCCAGGTAGACCTTCACCTTCGGGATCTTCTCCTTCCTCATCCCCTCCTCAAGGGCGAGCATGACCTCCTGCGACCTGCCGACGGCGAAGGCCGGGATGACAACCTTGCCGCCGCGGTTGATCGTCCTGTTGACGATCTCGTAGAGCTTGGCCTCGGCTACTTCACGCGGCGGCTGGAAATCGTTCGCACCGCCGTAGGTGCTCTCCATGAACAGCGCTTCGAGACGTGGGAAACTTGAGACCGCCGGTGAGAAGAGCCTGGTCTTCTGGTAGTTGAAATCGCCGGTGAAGGCGATGTTGTACAGGCCGTCGCCGACATGGAAGTGAGCGATGGCCGATCCCAGGATGTGGCCCGCGTTGTGGAAGGTGAGCTTGATGTCGGGTGCGATATCGGTGACAGACCCGTAATTGAGGGTGATCGAGTGCTTGATGTACTCCTTTACCTCATTGGAAGTGTACGGCTGCCTCCCTGCATCCTTCTTGACCACGTCGAGGTAGTCGAGCTGGAGCATGGTGGCAAGGTCACGCGTCGGCGGGGTCGAGTACACTGGACCGTCGTATCCGTACTTGAAGAGCAGGGGCACGAGGGCACAGTGGTCGAGGTGAGCGTGGGTGAGGACCACGGCGTCGAGAGAGGTCAGCGGAGAGATCTCCGGGACATAGAGGTACGGCGTGCTCGTGGCGCTTCCCGGCTTTTCGCCGCAGTCGATGAGCACCTTGCTCTCCGGCGTCGTGAGGAGAAAGGCCGCCCGGCCGACTTCCCGGCAGCACCCGAGGGTCGTCACCCTGACCCACTGGTCCTTCGCGATCACGTCGCGGTGGATGCGCCTCCCGATGGTCCGGAGGAATGTTTTTCTCTCGTCCTTGACCGACCTGAGAAACTGACGGACTTGCTTGACGCTCGAACTCTCTATGGGGGGGGTGCGGACCACTTTCGGCGTCCAGCAGGTGTTCTTGGTGATGTCGCGGAGGGTCGACCCGTTCTTGCCGATGACGACGCCTGGCTTTTCTGCTTCGATGAGCACCTCGCCGGTGTCGGGGTCGAAAAATATATCTGATATTCCGGCATTGTCCGGCACGACCGCCTTGATCTTCGTGGCCGCCGTCTCCGGGTCCTCGAGGATGTTCGGCCGCACGACGATACGCTTGCGCAGATCTCGTGCAAGAACCTTGATCAGGTCCTCCTGGTCGGCGAATTTCTTCGGATCATCGGTATAGATGACCAGTTCCGGGCCTTCGAATTCGACGTCAGAGATGGTGATACCGGGGGGAACCTTGGCATTGATCTTATCCCTGAGTTCCTTGAGTCTGTCCTCTATGAGCATTAAAATCGTCCTAAAAAAGAATTTAGTGGGCTAATTCTGGGCTGTTTCCTTTTGTGACCTCAACAGCACGTTCTTCATACTTGTCTTTCATGATGACGACAACACTGATATCCTCGCCCGATGCCGAGTCACGGCGCATCGCAGCCTTCAGGGCCCGGATCGCAAGTGCTGCAGCCTGTTCTTCGCCCATGTCGGCCGTGAAACGGTCTTCAAGTACGCCGTACGCCATCGGCGAGCCCGATCCGGTCGAGACGATGTCGTCTTCCTTCGAGGCGCCGCCCATGGCGTCGACTGAATACACGCTCGGGCCGTTCCTGTCCACGCCACCGACGAGGAGCTGGACATAGTACGGGTAATACCGGTTCTGCTGGAGATAGTTGGAGAGGAGTGTCGCCGCCGCCACAACCGTGATGGTTTTCCCGTGGCGGACCTTGTAGAGGTTACACTCAACCTGCATGAGACGGGCGAGTTGCTGGGCGTCGCCGACGCCGCCGGCGGTCGTCATCCCGATGCGATCAGCGATCTGGTAAACCTTCTTTGCCTTTTTGCTGGCGATCAAATTACCCATCGTCGCACGTCTCTCGGTCGCAAGGACGATGCCGTCATGGAATACGAGCCCCACTGTCGTGGTGCCCTTTAATATTTCCTGATACATCTCAGGCACTGAAATACCCCCAAAAATTACACGCTAAAAGTTGGTAAAAGCGTTATCTGTTATAAGGGACACGAAGAAATTTAAAGGTTGTTGTTCCCGGGTTCCTCACAGAGCACCCTGATGAGGTCGCGGTCAAAGAGCATGGCGATGAGTTTTTTGTCGCCGTTGACCACCGGGAGCTGGTCGAGACGGGAACGCTTCATCAGAAGAGCGCACTCGCTCACCGTTGCATTCTTCGGGACGGTGATCACGTTTCTGACCATGGCCGTCTTGACCGGTCTTTCCGGGAGTTTCACCTTCGAGACACCGTAACTGATGACATGCATGTCCCTGATGCTCTCCCATGTCCATTCGTCGTCGTCGGTTCCGTTCGAGAAGTCGGAGACCTCGACAGAGTCCTCGATGTGCGAGCTGCGGATGAGATCGCGTTCTGAGATGATCCCTGCAACCCTGCCTTTGTCGTCCATGATCGGGACGGCCTCGACGTCGGAGATCTCCATGATCCTGCCGACGAGGGGGAGGGGCGTCTCTTCCCAGAGGGCAAAGGTGGTGCTCACGCAGTGGTCCTTGATCTCGTCCTTGATCCTGAGCTGGGCGACGGCGGCAATGATGTCGGCGACGCTGATCAGGCCGACGAGTTTCCCGTCGTCGTCCACGACCGGCAGCCTGCGGAAATTGTCCTTGCTCATCAGGGTGGCGGCTTCGGCAATGGTGGCGGCGGCACTGATCACGATCGGGCTGCGGGACATCAGGAGGGCGACCTGGGTCTCCTCCGACTTTCTGAGGAGGTCTTTCCTGGTCACCACGCCGACGACCTTCCCTTTTTCAAGGACCGGCACGCCCGAGATCCCGGTCCTTTTCAGGATCTTGAGGATATCGTCCCGGTTGCTGGGTATTTCGACAGAGACGACATCCTTTGTCATGTAGTCGATGACATGCATGTCATCTGCCGTTTCGGGAATTATCTCACCACCATTGTTGTGCACCTGCTGTCCTGGACGACATGGGCGGACACACTGCCGAGGAGCAGACGGTCGATGCCGCTCTTGCCGCGTGACCCGATGACGATCAGGTCGGCCTGCAGTTCTTCGGCGAGGGCGAGAACCTCGGTTCCGGCGTGTCCGTCCCTGAGATGGGTGACGATGGATATCCCTTCGGCGGCAGCCTGTGCGGTGCTCTTCTCAAAGATCTCCCGGCCTTCCTTCTCCAGCAGGGAGTAGATGACTTCCATGGTGTTGTCCATGGGAAGGGACGAGAACCTGCTGGTTTCGACGACATAGATCAGGTGGAGCGCGGCATTCCACATTTTCGCCTCCGAGAGAGCGACCTCGAATGCCTTCTGGCTTATCTCTGACCCGTCGACGGCGACGACGATTTTCTGGAACATAACTGCACCTCCAAAAACGAAACTTGCAACATAATTCCTTTTATGGATTTATAACAGTTTCCCGGATGACATTCCCGTCTACTCTCCGGACGATCGAGGACCGAGGGTCGGTGCTGAACCGGAGATTCGCATATCCGGGGTTTATTATGATAAAATTCGCATGATTCCCTGTGTCCAGGAGGCAGGATCTGCCCGCGAGGGCGGCGCCCCCGACGGCGGCGCGCAGCACCTGATCGGCAGGGAGGCGCGAGACTGTCTCGCAGAATGCCATCTCGCGGAGCATGTCGGGCTGGACGAACATGACGTTGTCGGTGCCGAGGTAGAAGGTGCAGCCGAGTTCGGCCATTCGCCGGAGAGGTGGGTGGTCCTGCCCGCGGGTCACGCCGAGTATCCAGTTCGAACGCATGCAGACGGCGATCGGGATTCCGGCGTCGGCGATCGCCCGTAGTTGCCTGTCGGTGGCGTGGGTGCAGTGGACGAGGAGGTCGGGCTCGAAGGCGAGGGCGCCGTCGATGTCGTCGGGGTCGCGTTCCCCTGCATGGAAGGCCACTTTCTTTCCGGCGGCCCGTGCGGCGGCCACCTGCGCCTCGACGCCGGCGACGTCCCTGACGCTGCTGATCCCGATGCCGTCGGCCGCCATCTCCCCTCCTTCACGGCCGAAGATGACAGGGGTGGCCGCCTCGCCGCGGAGCGCCTCTCTCAGGGCCGAGACCCCGTCAGGCCCGCCTTCCCTGAAGTCGGCGAAGCCTGCCGTGCCGGTCGCCCGCATGGCCCCGATGCTCGCGCGCATGCCGGCAACCAGGCGGTCCCGCGGCGTTGCCGCGAGGATGCGGTGTTTGAGGCCGTGCGGGGGGGTGACAAGTGCGGTGAGGTCGCCGCAGGTGGCGCAGTCCATCGCCACGGTGTCGCCGAGATGGGTATGGGCGTTGAAGAATGCGGGACAGATCCAGAGGTCGGGTGCGGCGGGGTCGTCCTCGATCCTGGTGATCCTTCCATTTTCGACGACGATCGCCACGCGGGACGGCTCAAAGTCCGCGCCGAGGAGGGCCAGGCCCCGGTACACCTGCTCGTGCATATCCATCCGTTGACACCGATTTTATATATATTGAATGAGAAACCAGAACCCATGGCAAAAAAGAGTGGCGGGCGGCTTGTATCGTCTGCAGGTCTCGTGAACTATTATGACAGCGAGGACCGCAGGGCGTTCCACATCAACCCCACCTATGTGCTCGCAATCGCGGCAGCAGTCGGGGTCTTCATCTTTGTGCTGAACACCTTCTACTGAATACCTTTTTTCGGGTCGGTGGCGGCCCTGGATTTTCGTCGGGCGTGACGCAAGAGGGGGTGCTGTTTTTTCTGCGGCGGGATGGGGGGTGCGGTGCTCTGGCGGAACCCTCATGATCGGATCGATATATCCTCACGACTCCATGACAAACTGTGTGACTCCACTGCCTTCCCCGCAATCTGAACCGGGGGACTAACGCCCCCGGACCCCTGCTCAAGATTGGCCCCGGGAAGACAGAACAGAGATCCTGAGAAGGGAGATTGCCATCCACCCCCTATCCTAATGGCAGGGGGACCGGGGGGCGGCAGCCCCCCGGAGGAGAGTGCCAATCAACCGCCTTCTCCTACGTTCAAAAGGACAGAAAGATTGCAGAGAGGGGGGCCATCGTTCCTGTCAGTCGCGGACGCTCTTAATTAAGGCCATGCAGAGAGTTTCCGATCTCACGGCATCCGATCCGCAGTCCCGCCACGGAAAAAAAGAGGTTCAGTTCCGGCCGAGCGACTGCCTGATGATATCTTCCCTCTTGCTGAAGTGGAGGCTGTCGTGCCCGTTCCACGCCCCGCAGTTCCTGAAGACGACGGCGGGAACGCCGTTGTTGCTCTCGCCCATCATGAAGTTCGAGAAACCGGCGATCTCATCGATCACCGCCTCCTCCGTGATCTCCAGGGTGTGGCCGAAGAGGTCGTGGTCGCCGCGGAAGTCACGGATCGCCGTCATGCCGCTCCACCCGATGGCGACGCCGGTCTGGCCCCGCCTGAACGAACGCCCGCAGGTGTCGGTGATGATCACCCTGACGTCCTTCCCGCAGATCCGGCCGATCTCCCGGCGCATGCCTTCGGCGGCGCCCATCGGATCGGGGGGGAGGCGGATGATCATGCCGTCCTCGATATTGGAGTGGTCGATGCCCGCCCGCACGCCCACGTGGCCGGTGACCGTCTCGGAGAGGATGAAGGGTTCTTCCAGGATGACGTCGGTCGTGTCGTCAAGGACGGCCTGGACGAACCGCGGATCCTCACGGGTCTTTTGTGCGATGCGCAGGGCGTTTTCCGAGGGGGCGATCTCGTCGAGACTGCGGATATGCCCGTGCGCCTTGGAGTAGACCGAGGAGGCGATGCAGAGGATGTCGCCGTCTTCGAGGGTGGCCGTGCTGCAGATCATCTCAGCAAGATGGTCCCCGGGATGGATGATAGGAAGGCCCACAACAGGGATTACCTGGATTTGCATAAAGATCAATCCGCCTCCTCCGGACTAATACTCATCGGTCCCGGCTCGAAGGATACCTTTAATACCACCCTCTCTCCCCTCTGGTGCATGCGGGCGGGGTTACCGTCCGCGGAGGTGTGAAAGAGATGACCTGGTACAGTTATGGAGCGCAGATCAAGGAAGAGATCCACCGGGGGAAGAAGTACGGCCCGGCTTGCAGGGCGTGCGGAGAGATGACCGCAGAAGCCGCAGGCCCTGTACGGGTGGAGATCATCGTCCACGGAACAGGCGGTGCTGCTGGAAAGAGAGGGCGCCTCTGGCGCTGGTAGGACGGCCGGATACGCGGGAACAGGATGGCCCGGGTGACACTCGGCGGCTGCGCTTTTGTCCGCGTGACGATAGACCCCCCATCCTGTTCCGGTGCAGAGAGGAATCTTTTTCACAGAGCAGTGCCGATCTCCCCTTGATGTACCACGTCATCCGCTGTCCGGGGTGCCTCACCTT
>NZ_JAQVNX010000010.1 GCF_028702905.1 Methanofollis sp. | reverse complement strand
GGCGAGGGCGAGGGTGATGCTCGTCTTCCCGCTGCCCGACCGGTCGCCGGTAACGAGGAGGGCCTTCACGTTCACTCCTCCCCGGCGAGGCTCCGGAGCACCGCGCCGAACTCGCTCTCCACGACCGATCGAACCCCGAGTGTCTTCGGGTGGAGGTCCACCTCGACGACGACCATCGCATGGCCGAGGTCTTTCAGGGGCGCCACCTGCCGGGGGCCGTTGGTGACAGAGACCGTCTCGATGCCGGTGGTGTACTCCTGCGGCACGGCATGGGGCACGCCGACAAGGAAAGCGAAGTCCGGCTTGATCTCCCGGAGGCGTTCGCCGACGGCGTCGCCGTTCGCCCCGTACTCGTCGAGGGCGCCGAGGAGTTCGGGGTCGAGGCCGCGCTCCCGCATGCCCGCAAGGACGTTGGCGGCGTCTGTCCGCACCTTCGGGAGGCCGCGGCTCTCCAGGTTCGCGACGTAGGTGATGTCCGCGTCCGGGCAGGCGTCGTGGAGGGCGATCAGCTCGTCCGCAAACATGTACGCCGTCTCCTTCTTTGCGTTCATGACGGCGACGCCCTTCTTCCCGCTCCTGGCCAGGGCGAGGAGGCGGCGGGCGGCGAGGTGCTTGAGGTCGCCGCGCGAGGGCTCGATGTACGGTTTCGAGGCGGCGCCCCTGAGGCGTTCGACCTCGTTCGCGGCGGCAAGCAGCCGCCTCTGCCTCTCCAGTTCGTCGGCGCTGATCCACCCGGCCTCCGCGGCCGGTTCGAGGGCGGCGAGCACCCCCTGGATGTTCTCCCTGAAGCCCGCGTGGACGTCGATCCCGATGGTCGGCGTCGTGACGCCCGAGGAGTCGATCGCCGCCCTGAGGTCTTCGCCGATGATCATCGAGACGCAGGTGCCGACGACCGCCATCCTCTTCGGTCTGAAATCCGTCTCCGCGTTCTTCAGCACCCGTTCGAGGATGGTCTGGCCGCCGAAGATGAACTCGTTGTCCGCGAGCGAGGTGGTCAGGACCCGCATCCCGTCCTCTTCGAGGAGGCGGGCGTGCTTGAAGGAGCAGCCCGACGGGCCGTGAAGAATGGCGACGTCCACTTCGAGGTCGCGTGCGGTGTACAGGGCCGCTACAATCGAACTGGGCCGTGGCTGTATATAGTGCATCTTACCTCCATGTCTTGACGGCAAGGACGATGGTCCCTCCGCCTGTGAGAGTCTGTGCGATCGCATACCCGGCCGCAAGGTCGGGGGCGGGGGTGCCGGCAAGGCCGGGATAGTCCCCGACAAGCACGGTGCTGTCCGGGCCGATGGCCTCGACCGCGGCCGCCACCTCCCCTTCGGGAAAGCCCTCGCAGATGGTCTGCCCCTCTGTCCCGATGACCAGGACGAGGGGTCTGGCCCCGCCGAGGGCGCGGGCATAGGCGGCGGCGTCGACGGCGACCTCCCGGCAGGCGCCGCTGCTTGCGGCGTCGACGACCAGGGCCTTCCCGGCATGGGAGACCGCCATCCTGCCGGGCAGGGGCCGGAAGGACGCAAGCCCTGCCGGGTCCGCGCCGAGGAGGCAGGCCGCCGCCGCGGCGATCTGGAGGGGTGTCCTGTAGCCCGTGAGCGCAAGGAGGGGGTTCTCGAACCGCCCTTCGATGCCGCCGTGGCTGTACGTGCAGGCCGTCCCCGCGACCGCGGCGATCGTGCCGGCGTCCAGGGCGCCCGGTACAGTCACGCCTGGCGGGACGAGCACCGCCCTCGCCCGCGCAAGGGAGCGCACCTTCTCGGCGAGGGCGCTCTTCTTCCCCGCGGCGACGGGATAGTCCTCCCCCGAGGTGAGGACCGCAAGGTCGCCGGCGCCGGAGACGCCGAGGGACTCCTCGGCGACACACCAACCGTCGATCTTTTTCGCCTCCTCGGCCGCGGCGAGCACCGAAGCCGGGGTGATGGAGCGTTTCCAGAAGAGGCACCCCTCAGGGCAGGCAAAGGTGCCCATCGAGGTGTGGAGGACGCCGGGGCCGGGAAGGATGTGGGCGAGGGCGGCTGCGGTCGTCGTCTTGCCGCGCATGCCGGTGACTTCGACCAGGGGCGACGGCCTCCTCCCTGCAAGGAGCAGGGCCACCGCCTCGTGGTGGGTGACGGCCCGCGGCGCCGCCCCGAGAAGAGGGTGGGCCGGGTCGAGGTGGACGGGGGCGACGACGAGGTCGTAGCGCTTCCGTGCCGCCTCTTCTACTGGGATCCCCTCTCTTCCCCGGTAGACGTCCACCGCGTCGACCTCATGACCGGCCGCCGCGAGCGCCTCTGCAAGGACGGCGCCGCCGTGGATGGTGTCGAGGACGAGGATCTTCATCTTCAGATAGCCGAGTTGAGTGCCGCCTCGGCGTTCTTGACCATCAGGTCGGCGAGGAGGGGGTCGCCGCCGATCGGGTCGGCATAGAGGAGGGGGATGGCGCCGGAGGCGTGGACGAAGCTGCCCTTCTTCCCGCCCTCGGGGAGGCCGAGGAGTTCGGGAATGTCCTGGAGGATGTGGACGCCCTTCGCAAGGAAGAGGGGGACGACGACGAGACGGTCGATCTCGTCCTTCTTAAAGAGGGCGAGGGTCTCCTCGACCGAGGGCTCGTTCATGCTCATGAAACCGGGGCGGACCAGGTACTCGGGGTGCTGGGCTGCGATCAGGGCGGCCGTGCTCTCGATGAGTTCTTTGTTGTAGGGGAGTTTGCTGCCGTGGCCAACAAGTAACAATCCGGTTCTCTTCATACGGTACTGTGTACTACCTTTACTCTTTAAAAGTGTTACCGATTGGTTTTTCGCCGCTCCCGCCCACAATGAATACAGATGGGTGATTTCGAGCTGGACATTGTCCACTGCGGCAACGCATTTTTCGAGGGCCATTCTCTTCGGTAGTGCCCCCCTCTTCCCGACCTCTCCCCTGCCTTCCCGGTCCAATCGCAATCCCGGGGGTCCCGGAGGCAGCGCCCACGGCATGAGGATGTGAGAAGGCGAATGCTCAGAAGGGCTGCCCCTACAAAAAGATGAATATTCTGCCGTGTTCTCTCGCGCCGGGGGAGACCCCCCGACCCCCACGATTGGAATAGGCTGTGGCGGCGATGGCGCGTGTTCCTGCCCACTGCCCCGTTTTGAAGAGCGTGATCAAGGGTTTACCATGAGGTCATCCCGCACCGGAAAGAGTGCGGCGATCAGGGTGTAGCCGGGGACGAAGAGAACCATCGCCACGCCGAAGAGGACCCGGAGAAAACTCTCGTTCAGCACCGGGACATAGACACAGAGAAGGGTCGCGGCCGTGACGACCACAACCGCGAGAAAATCGCCGGGGTGGTCCCCGGCGGCCTCCAGGATCAGGTTTTTCGATCTTCAGAATGTGGGTCTGTCAGACCCTTCTCCCCCACCCAAGCAGCAGGATTGCGAGAGCGATGACCGGGAGGAGGGGGGCCATGGGCGTGGCCGCCGCCGTCGTTGTCACGGGGGCGGTTGTGGTAGTCATGACGGCTGTGGTCGTCGTCACCGTCGTGGCTGTCGATTCGGACGCCGGTGCGGGGACGAGGAGAACATAGGATCCGCCCCGGGAGACCGCGGTCGTGATCCGGTCGCCCTCGATCTTCGACGGGACCGCTAACCAGGCGCCGATCTCGTACCGGGCGATGGTCGCAGGGGTATCGGCTGCCGGGAGGCGGAAGGAGAGGATCGCGGGGGAGGGGAACTCACGGTCCGCGGGGGTCACGGCGTAGGCGCGCCCGTCCGCGGACCAGCCAGTGGGGACAGTGCCCTCGACGGCGAGGGCGAGGAGCCCGGCACCGTCAATCTCAGTCCCGCTGAGAGATACCCTCCCGTCGACAGAGGAGGTCGTCGCGGGCCCCGGACCTGTCGTCGGGCCGGAGGAGCCGCTGCTGCCGCCCGGGGAAGGAGCTTTGGTCTCCGTCGGGGACGGCGACGACCCGATGACGATCCTCTGGGAGAGAGCCTCTGATCCGTTGATATAGACAGTGACCGTTGCGGTGCCGCGCTCGACGCCGTCGAGGGCGAATGAGATCGTGCCGTCGTTGGGCCCCTTCTTCTTGCCCGTTATCGTCATCTCAGCAATGATACTCTTGACTGCGGGGGTGGCCCTCCCTTCGAGGGCGATGGCATCATAGGTCCCGCTAGAGATGTTGTAGGCCTGAGAGGTCCGGAACTCGCCGTTCTCATCGGCGCTGTTGCTCAGGCCGATAGAGGCCTCCCCCAGCTTCGCCGAGAGCCCCGTCCAGTTCGTACCTCTGGTATACGCGCTCACCTCCCCTGAGTTGAGGGAGAAGGGGAGAGAGAGACACCTGGCCGTAAAGACAAACCTATCGCCGGGGTTCACGTTGAACTCACCGCGGATGCCGAGCGAGAAGGCGACACCATCGGGAAGGTCTTTTACGTCCACAGTGACCGTATCCCCGACATTAATCTCAGCAGGGGCGATGGTGACCTGCGCGGCCATTGCGGCCGGAACCAAGAGAAGGAGCAGGATCAAAAATACGCCCGATTTAGTCATTTCAAAGTAACTCCATTTCATTGAATTGGTATAGATAAGCGTTTGAAATAAAAAGGCTTATGAAATGGTAAAATTAATTTAGCCATCATGAACCGTAAGGAAGGTCTGTTGTTACTGGGTGTTATCATCACACTTCTCTGTATTCCTGCGGCAGTGACCGCTGCGGGCGGAGACTCCTACTATATTACAGTGGGAACAGGTGACGCCAAGGATTACAAGGGTATCTGCATCAAGACGGTCGATGCCCTTGACCCCCTAGATGTCGGAAATACTCTGGTGACCCTCAAGAGCACCGAAACGGGCGACCTCAAGGCTATCGAGTACCCGCTGTTAGGCACCATCACCCGGGAGTTTAACCCGGCGAGCGGCACCTATCATGGGACGGATGTAACTGTGACGGGAACCAAGACCGTCAACGGGAAAACCCTCCCGTGTCATTATCAGGTCTACACCACCCGGACGATCCCGAGCTTTACGGTGAAGGTTCCGGGAAGATGTGGCAACGTCCTCCTGATAAAGTGCCCGGAGAACATTGATAAAGACGCCAACTTCACCAATCTCTTCAACGCTGCAGAGAAGGAAGGGTATCTCTTCACTAACTACGGCGTTTATTACAACATTGGAAACGGTATAGGCTACTACGGTGACCAATCTAAACGCTACGATAATGAAAAAGACCTGAACTACACGTTGAACAAGAATCTAGTCAACCTCAACTCCTTCAACTTCAACGCAGGTAATGATCTTCTCGACGCCGTCCCGAAGCCCAAAGCCGGGGAGTACCTCCTCACAGCGGTGGAGTATGACAGCAGTTGCAACACAATGCACGTCCTTGCCGCCATGCCGATTCTCATCCTCGACGGGAAGACCGCCATCACCTGGAACGGAGACAACCCCTACTACCAGAACCAGAATAAGGACATAACCGTCTCCTTCAGTGGCGATGTGGACAAGGTCGCCTATGCCCTAGTCAAGAAAGACACAAGATACGGCCTTACGGTGGAGGTCGATACCGCAGAACTTGCAAAGCAGCCCGTCCCGACCTCGGCGGCCAACGCAATCTCCATCCTGAAGAATATTGCCGGAGATGGAATTTCAGCCGAATATACCCTCATCTGTGACGCCGATGCCCGGGACGTCAACTACAATAAGGATTCCTGTCTCGCCATCGTGGAGGGCTATGGGTGCTCCGGTGCGAATGACGCATCATCGGTGACAATTACAAAAGAAACCCTCAAGGGGCTCAAGACCGGCACCTACTACCTCTACGCACTGGGCATGAAGGACGAGAAGGTCGTTGCAATCGACCAGACAAATGTCTGCATCTCCGCTGTAGCCCCGACGCCCACACCCCGTCCCAGCGGCGGAGGCGGCGGAGGCGGCAACGGTGGCTCCCCGATCAGCCCGGAGCCCCCGGTTTCCTATGAGGGAAAAGGTAACCTGATGACCAACAGCAATGGCATCACGACTCGCTCCGTTGAGATCAGCGCCACAGACAAGGTCGCCACCCTCTTCGTACCTTCCGGCGTGAAGGCGCTCGACGCGAACGGCAAACCGCTCGCCGAGGTCTCCCTCAAACCCCTCGCCGGCGATAAGATGCCCGCAGCCCCGTCCGGAGCGATGTTCCGGTTCGCTGGCTACGCATACGAGGCCAGCCCAGAAGGCGCCACCTTCAACCCGGGGATCACGCTGACTCTCGAGATTCCCGAAGAGATCTGGAACACCCTGGATCTCACCGACCGTCAACTCACAATGATGTGGTACAACAAGGAGACGGGTCTCTGGGAGGAGATCCAGACAACCATCTCCCGGGGAACCAGGACTGTGACGGCAACGGTAACGCACTTCAGCACCTATGCACTCTTCACCGAGCCGGTAACAACACCCACACCACCCGACACACAGACCCCGGCTACACCGACGACATCGCTGGTCGAAGAGCCGCCTGCTGAAGGACTGCCCATGACGATGATCCTCTTCGCCATCATCGCCCTCGTCATCATCGCAGCAGTCGGATACTTCTTCATCATGAAGAAGTAACACTCTCCACTCCTTTTTTATCAGGCCGGAGAGGCCGCCAGGACGAAGTAGACGACGATCAGTCCCTGGAAGATCCAGGAGCCCGGAATATTCGCGGTGGAGTATTGTCAAATAATTCACCCACAAGGGCTTTGAGATGTGAGGGCGAATATTGAGGGAAGCATGATCGAGTGTTACGAGCGCTGCGGACTGATCATCAATGACCAGGTGGTGAAAACGCCGGTGGTCATCTCATCGATGGCCGGGGTGACCGACGCCGCCTATGTGCTGGCCCGCAAGGAGCATATCGGCGCCGCGTTCATCGGCGGATACTCTATCGACGAGGAGACGATGGCGGCGAGCAGGGCGATGGCGGCCGACGGACGGCCCGAGTTCCGGTACGACGACCCCGTGGCAGAGTTGAAGGCCCAGATTGCCGCCCTGCAGGGAAGCGGGGTCGTCACCGGCCTGAACCTGCGGGGGAGCAGTCCCGCCTCCTATGCGGCCATCGCCGATGAGATCGGCGATGCGGCGGTGTACGAGGTCGACGCCCACTGCCGGCAGCCCGCAATGACGGCGCTCGGGTGCGGTGAGGCCCTCCTTCGGGACACACGCCGCCTTGCGGAGACGGTCCGGGCGCTCAAGGCGCTGGACGTAACGGTCTCGGTGAAGGTCAGGGCCGGGGTCGCCGCCGACGACCGCCGTCTTGCCCGCCTCCTCTGGAAGGCCGGGGCCGACATCATCCACGCCGACCTGATGGACTTTGGTTACGCCCGCCTGCGGCAGATCAGGAATGCCTGTCCCCTCGTGCTCATTGCGAACAACTCGATCACCTCCTTCGACCGTGCAATGGAGATGTTCGCCCACGGGGCCGATATGGTCTCCATGGCCAGGCGGTCGGACGAGCGGACCCTTGCCGGGATCGATGCCGCAATCCAGAGGAAGGCCGAGGAGAGCGGGTGGTACAATGCACCGAAGCAGCTCTGCCGCGGCGGGGACGTGCGGTCACTCGCCTTTTGCTGCATGCCGGTGAAGCACTGCCCCCTGATCCCCTTCCTGGAGAGTATCGGGCTCTCCCGCGAGGACTACATCAGGATCAAGACAGAGGCGGTGGAAGGGACGCCGATCGCAGGGGGGAAGACGACATGTTTCGGTTCCCTTTCCTGGTGCTGCAAGTCGAGCTCCCCCTGCATGCTCAGGGAACTCTCTATGAAGGAGGCAGGACTTTCCAGCGCGGAGTACATGCGGCAGAAGCGCCGGCTTGCCGGAGATATCATGGAGCGGGTCTTTGATGGAGTGCCGGACGAAGACGAGATCTGACCTCGCACAGATGGCGATGATGCTCGAGGTCTCCGCATCCCCGAAACCGGGGAATGTGGACCGCGGGCACGACTATCCCGACACACGCCTGGAGCACTTCCTTGCCTCGACGATCTTTGCCCGCCCGGCCCTGGAGAGGGCTGAACAGGGGGGTACGGGGCTCGGCGCCCTCATCGAGGAGGCGGTGGTGGATACGAACTGCCATACTGGCGGGAACACACATTTTGGCGCATTCATCCTGTTGATGCCCCTGGTCGCCGCGGGCGGCGCGGACGGGGCGGTGCAGGTGGTGCGGGAGACGACGGTGGAGGACGCCGTCGCCTTCTACCGGGCCTTCGGTGCGACTGAAGTGCGGGTGCTTGCAAAAGACGAGATCGACGTGAAAGACCCGTCGGCCGCAGCGACGCTCAGGGAGAGGGGGATGACCCTGTACGACGTGATGGTCTACTCCGCGGAGAGAGATATGGTGGCTCGGGAGTGGACGAACGGTTTCGCCCTCTGCCGCGAGACGAAGAACCTCCTCGTCTCCCACGGTGCAGGGAAGGCGGTGATCGTCGCCGCATTTCTCGACCTGCTCTGCACCCACCCGGACACCTTTATCGCAAAGAAGTTCGGACAGGCGGCGGCGGAGGAGACGATGCGCCGCGCCCGCGAGGTGAAGGCCGGGAAAGTTTCCCTCGACGCCTTCGACGAGGAGTGTCTTGCCGCGGGGGTGAACCCGGGGTCTCTCGCCGACATCATGATCGCGGGGATCTTCCTCGCCCTGCTGGAGGGGTGGTCATGGGATTCCTGAACGAGGGTATCAACGAGGTGATCGCGACGACCGGCGGGAATGCCGCACCGATGGGGATCATCTGCCGGAGCGGCGCTCTTTCGATGGTCCTGTTCAGGGGTTCGCACACGGAGGCGAATATCAGGAAGAACGGGTGGGTGGTCGCAAACCTCACCCACGATCCCGTGGTCTGGGTGACGACGGCCTTCGACGACCTGCCCCTCGCCGACTTCGTGGAGGTGGAGGCGGGCGGGCGGCGGTTGGAGCGCCTGAAGGAGTGCGAAGAGTGGGTGGCCTTTGCTGCACAGGTAGAGCACGAGACGGCGGAGACGGTCTTTGTGGCGCTCGAACCTCTCGGGGAGGGGGTCGTCGCCGGCACGTCGCTCCGGGCGCACAACCGCGGTTTTGCCGGTATCGTCGAGGCGACGGTTCACGGCACGCGCTATGTACTGACCCGCGACCCCGCGCTGAAGGCCCTCATCGACCACCACCTCGCGATCGTGCGGAAGTGCGGCGGGCCGCGGGAGCGCGAGGCGGCGGCGGCGCTTGAGAAATACATCAGGTAGGATCTTTCTTTTTTCTTCGTCATCATGCGGTTGCCGACACGGGCGGGGGGATCAGGGGCGTGCCGGCGGCGGCCGGACACAGGACGGGAGGGAAGCGGACCCCTGCATCGAGACCGTTGCGGATCACGATAATAGGGATGGGGCGAGATGCGGGCAGAAGAGGAGATCCAATCCCGGAGAAGTGATACCACCGTTGATAAAAAATGGAAATGATCAGTAGTATGTTGACCCGCTCATTCCAAAGACAAATGCAGCCACGATAGCGGCCAGAATGAAGAATACTGCGATTCCCACAAACCAGAGGACCACGAACAGGATCATATGGAGAGCGTTCGTCTCCTGATAGGGGATCTCCCCGGCATTCATCCGTTTTGCCGTTGTGTATGCATCATAGATACCATAGGCCCACACGAACAGGCCAGGGATAAAGTAGAACATAGAACCAATCACGGTTCCTACAAGGATCAGAAATCCTCGACCAAAATCTCCGTTATACACCTGCCCCAGACCGGCAAAGACAAAGGAAGAGATTGCTGCAATACCCGAACTTTTTTCAGGGTTTTTCTTGATCCTGACCCCACAGTTCGGACAGATCTCCGCGTTCTGGCTGATCTGTTCTTTTCCACATTCTGGACAGAATTTTGACATTTGTATCACCAAAAGACGTTATGGAATATTACAGACGCACAAATAGGCTTTTCCATATTAATCGGGTATATTCACCGCATTTTTTAAAATTTGTATCATATGCCACTCTCATGAAAATTGATGCAATATGGACCGCCCATTTTCATACCTGGCAGTGTATCCTTCGGGACGCCGACTTCTCCTCCCTATGACAGGCATTGACAGAAATAGCGGGACCACATGAGCGGAATCATGTTATGGCCCTGATCGGGCTGGAGATCCCGGTTTTTTTCTCGGCATCGTTTGGCAAAAGGCCGTAATCTTTCATCAGTTTTCGCGCCGTTTCCTCTTCAGAATAGGTAAGTGGAATGGTCCTGGCAAGGTCAAGAAGTTTTTCGACTTTCTGGAGTTCGGTTTTGATCCCGGCAATAATACCGGGGTTTATTTTTATTTCCCCGGGTTTCTTGCCGGCATATAAATCGTATGAAGACATGGAATACCTCACTCCCAACAATCGCGTTTCGATAGAGGGGTTTCTTCTGGCCAAGCGCGAAAAAATGCCTGCGGATCTCCTCGTCGCCCTCAAGGATTTTGAGGAAGACATTTGAATCAATAAAGACCCCATTCATCGTCCATCTCTTTCAGCGCTTCTGTCGTGTCCTTTCCTTTCAGAAGACCGAATGCATCTTCGATGACGGCGGATGGTTCCTCGATGGCGATCCTGATCCGCGTTCCCTCCTTCAGGTCGATCTTTTCGAGGGGTTTGAGGACGCTGGATTCATACACTGCGTCGATCACTTTCGTCATTGCCTTCCCCTGTCGGTTTCAGGGCCATATCAAAACAGGTGATATACGCTCTGGTCACGGCACCAGATCCCTGTCGCTCTCAGATATCATGGCGGCCAGAAGACGTTCTAGATTGTCTATCATAGGTGGGAGGTCGGATTTCACAGTGTCCCAGACAACATCGTAGTTCACATCAAAATATCCATGGATCAGACGGTTTCTCATGCCGACCATCGCACTCCATGGTATTTCGGGGTGCTTCTCTCGAAGGTCTGGCGAGACGAGTTTCGCCGCTTCTCCAATGATCTCAAGGAGGCGGACGACGGCAAAACCAAGCATCTCGTCCATTTCCAGATCCGTACGGGTTCGGTCATCGAGGAAAGACACTGCTTTTTTCGCGGCATCGAGGGCGTGCCTGAGAGGGATGGTTTCATCCTTCTGCTTCTGCATAGCAGACCTCAGCGGCGGCAACAACATCGTCCCTGAAATATCGGCTCAGGTCCTCGGGGGTGAGGAGGTCGATCGTCTTTCCTCCGAACGCACGGGAGAGTTCCTCTGCGATCTCGAAGAGACGGAAAAATCCGGGAGTATGACCTTCGTCGAACTCGACAAGGAGATCTATGTCGCTCTCCGGCCCGAAGTCGTCCCGCAGCACCGACCCGAAGAGAGAGAGTTTTCTAATATGATGTTTCCTGCATATCAGCCTGATGGCGTCGTACGGAACAGGAACGTGCGGGGTGCCGGCCATTTTTCATCCCTCGTGTTTCCCTTTGCAGTCCCGCCCTATTAAGTGTTCGTGGGGAGAAAGCATGATCTTCTTCAGATTCTATTGTCCGTTACGTATCCCCTGAGGAGATCCATTCCTCTCGTGAGATCCCGGCCTGCTTCAGGACCCGTATCCGGAGGTCCGCACCGATCTCCGTATTATGCGGGTTTGGAATGGTCAGGACGAGGTTTCCTTTGATCATAAAGGGGTGTTTCCCTCCCGAATACGGCCCTTCGAACCCAAAGTGCCTGGGCCTTCGGACGAGATCGTTCCACGAAACCTGCTGGATTTTACGATCCGACACCGGCATCCATCCTGGTGGTCTCCTCAATGGTGACCCCTTCAATCGGCGGGATGGACATCTCTCTCCGCAGCCTGATCACGAGCCAGTCGTCGATGACCTCACCCAGGTTTTCCCGGCACTCCTCACGTGTTGCGCCGGTTGCCCGGACCCCCCGGGGGGGACATAAGACTTTTTTTATCTTGCACTTTCCCGTACAGGAGGGTTTGCGGTGTCGAGGACACGCCCGAAGGCATCAGCAGATCCCGGCAGCGAGATGAATGCGGGCGCCCCGCAGGATCACAGCGGGAAGATCCAGTACTGGATGTACCACACGTACTGCACCGCCGGGACCCAGAAATGATACCCGTCCCAGCAGAGGGTGGCGAACCTGAAGTCCACCACCAGTTCCCAGGCGAGGGTGCAGAGCATGAGCACGGGGACGGCACGGGCGAGGGCGGAGGGCCTGACCTTCCCGAGGACGACGGCGAGGTAGAGCGCCGCCGCACAGGCGAGGAAGAGGTAGGTGAGGTACATCATGAAGGAGACCTGCCCGGCCTCGCCCCTGCCGGAGAGGGCCTGCAGGACGACGTAGATGAGAGGGAGGTCGGCGAGGACGAGCCAGAAGAGAGTTCGGAGCGACTCCCTCGCCTCGGCGGCGCCGAAACCGGCATACTTCAGGGCGTAGACGCCGGGGACGAGCATCGGGAGGTACGCCGGCGAGAGGTAGCGCATGTCAGGGACGATGCCAGGACTCGCCGGCATCCAGGGGAGGGAGCGGAGGTACGTCGCCATGACGAGGAGGGCCGCCATGGCGAAGAAGGCGAGGATGCGAGCGTCACGGCGGGGGATGCAGGTCGTCCGGCGCGTATAGATGGTGTATCCGACGGCAAAGAGAAGGAGGAGGACAAAAAGGGAGAGGGGTGAGACCTGGAAGATGCCGGCGGCACGGGCGTATACCGGGTTGACGAAGGTTCCGTAGAGGCCGGCGAGGAGGTCGCCGGCAGGCGGGGCGAACTGCTTCACGACCGTGGCCTGGAGGGTCTCAGTCCCGGCAGAGATCCCGGCGTACACCTGCGCCGAGTACCCGGCCACCCAGGGGAGGACGAGAGGGTTGCCGGAGAGGCCCAGGTTGTTCACGAAGAGGGGGAGGGCGCCGAAAGGGACGCCGAGGACGGCGAGGGACGCCGTCCCGGTCCTGCGCCACCCCTGCCGCACCGATACCGCGAGGGCGAAGAGGAAGAACCCGGCGGCGAGGGCGGGTCCGAGTTCAGGGCGGGCCCAGGCTGTCCAGCCGACGGCGATGAAGGAGGCGAAGAGCCAGAGGGGATCGTCGCGGGAGAGATAGAGGGTGAAGAGGTAGAGGGCCGTCGCAAAGAAGAGGGCGACGAGCATGTGGTCCTTCGCGTTCCCTGCCCAGAAGAGGTAGGACGAGGAGGTGACGACGGCGACAAGACCGAAGAGGCCCCAGCGCTCACTCTCGAAGATCTCCCTGAAGATCAGGTAGGCCACGACGCCGAAGAGGGCGAAGGCCACCCCGCCGGTGAAGACGATGGCGGCGACCTCGGGGTAGACCTGGAGGTCACCGGGCTGCACGCCCCGCACGAACCAGAACGGTCGGTACAGCGCCATGTTCAGGACGAAGAGCACGCCCCACGAGATGATCGCCGCCCGGGTCCAGGGTATGCCCCGCCAGCGGGCGTACTGCGGGTACCAGACCTCGACCATCACGGGGACGGCGAGGAGGAGGGCAGACCAGAGGAGGAGCACGGCGAGGCGGAATGAGTCGCCAAAGAAGGAGAAGAGGTAGTACGCCGGGAGAGAGACGACGGGGAGGGCGAGGGTGTAACAGAGGACATTGTGGTGGGACTCGGCATAGGCGCTGTAGCCGTACGGTTCGTAGGTGTGGAGGGGGGAGGTGCCCTCGACAAGGTGGTTGAGCTGGTTTGCCGAGATGAACTCGTCGTTGAGATAGATGGAGGGATAGGAGATCAGAGTTGCAAGAACGAATAATACTGCAAACAGGATGATACAGTCCCTGCAATTCCCCATGGCAGGAGGATGGGATTAGTGACTATAAGAAAAGATACGATTTGAGTTCTGATGCAGGTGACGAAAGAAGAGGGGACCGGGGTCGGTGTCACACCAGTTACCTGTCCTCTTCAGATTCATCGACCTGGGCGGTGTCATCAGCGGCAGGGGAATCATTGCCGGCCCCGTCGGATTCATCGTCTTCCCCGGCATTGTACGCCCACCATGCGACCCCGAAGATCAGGGGCACGCAATGAGGACAGCGACACATGAGAGAAGTCTCCTGCGGGTCCTTCCTTACAGCCTGATCTCCGGGCGGTTCAGAGCATCGCCACAAATTCATCGACGGTGAGACCTGCATCTTTGATGAGGTTTCGTAGTGTCCCTCTTTTTAATTCGGTATGGAGAGGGACGGAGAGGGTGACGTCCAGCCCGGCCTTCTCCAGGATCATGTGGCTTCCCGTCTGCCTGGACGTGGTGAAACCGAATTTATGAAAGGTCTTGACTGCCGCTGAACCAGATATGACAGGGAGTTTCGCCATGGTCTGTTACACAGACACATCGATAACTCTGCTTCCCTGCTGTCTCCGGGCACGGTCGTTGAGCGCGGCGACACATCCCCGAATGGCGTCCCTGATATTTTCCAGCGCCTCTTCCAGGGTTTCCCCTTCCGAGTGGCAACCGGGAAGCGCGGGGCAACTGACGATAAACCCGCCGTCTTCGGGATCGGGAGTAACGACGACTTTGAATATCATAATCGGACGATTATTATTATCGCCGTATCGTCTGATAATAGTTTGGAAGCACCTGACCAGGAGAGAGTGTCCGGGCAGAGAGTGGCGAACACCGGGTCCGCCTCCTCGCCGCCGCCACGGGTTATCTGGAATCTCCAGATGGGACTTCATCACTTTCAGGTTCCGGAAGATCGCCGGCCCGGTCGGATTCATCGTCTTCCCCGGCATTGTACGCCCACCATGCGACCCCGAAGATCAGGGGCACACCGATCGGGATGCAGAACCCTGCGGGGCCGTGGAAGAGGGGGCCGTACTGGGCGACGCATGACGCGAGGTACGCAACGCCGGCGCCGGCGAGGAGAAGGGAAAGAATTTTTCTGGCAGATTCATACTCCTCCTGCCACCTGATGATGAGAAAGGTGATAGCGGCGATGAGGAGGAGGGTGCCGACGACCCCGAGACAGATGGAAAGGGCGGTGCGACCTGCGAGGATGCCTGTGGTCACATAGTCGAGGTCGCGGGTGAGGGTGATGAGACTGGTCCCGAGGTAGGTCTGCTGGTACCGGAAGAGGGGGAACTGGAGGCCTGCACCCAGGACGTTCCCGATACAATAAATGTTTACAGGCAGGACGAGGGTAAGGGCGAGGAGGGAGGCGAGAAAGGGCCGGTTGATCCTGTACATATCACATCTCCACATGGTTCGAGGCATAGGTTTCACGCTGTTCACTGAAACAATCATCCAATCATTTTTTTGAGGGGAGAAATGCGCAGGGGGGGATACCGGCCCCATATCCCCTGCTCAGACCATGGCGTCCAGGACGACCTGCGACGACCTGTCGCTGTATGTCGCGACGACCATGACCCGGTGTTTCTTCCCGGGGTCCGCGGATACCGTTGTATTGACGGCCGACGACCCGACAGTGGCGTCGAGACGGTCGGTCTGTTCCGTGCCGTCGATCGTCCAGTTCAGGTGGTCGACTGCGTCGGCACCGTCGCCGCCGACATAGGTGACCAGGACCGCACCGTCATCCATCCTGACGGCCTTCGCCCCGACGATACCGTTGTCGGGGATGCCCCCCATGGTGCCGAGGGAGAAGGAAGCGACAAGGGCGGCGAGGATCACGGTGACGGCGACCATGAGAACGGTGGCGACGGTCGCGGAGACCGCATCTTCGTGCTCATTGGATTGGACCATAGGTCTCCGTCCTCAAAAAGAAAAAGGGGAGGGGTTCAGACGTAGGTGTCCAGGATGACCTGACTGGAGCCGTCGGTGAACGATGCCGTTGCAACGACGTGGTTCCTGTTGCCCGGGGTGATGTTAAAGGCTGTGCCATTAACGAACTTCTTCGAGTTCCCGGTCAACGGCTTATTGGTGGTCAACGGCTCCACATTGTCAGACTCATCGTTAATGACAACGGAGATGTTCTCCACAATTCCAGCGTCCTTGCCGCCCTGGAACGTGACGGTGATCACCTGGTTGCTTCCATCAACACTGTGAGATGCCGTGGCGGCGACGCTCTTGGTGGACGACATGTTGCCGGCCATACCGAAGACGAATGCGGCGATGACGGCCGCGAGGATCACCGTGATGGCGACCATGAGGATGACGCCGATGACCGGCGACACTGCTTCTTCATTCTGTGCGAACTGTTTCATCGTTTTCACCTCCAGACCTCATCTGAGGCTGGATATCATAAGGTGTCAGGATTGATGATATAAACATTCCGATTCTTATCTAGAGACATGGACCGGTTATATTGATATTCAGGCGATAAATACCGGGATATTGGGCCAGAATTCCCGGGAGGGCACGGGCATATCGGCTCCCGGGGACCGGGCAGGACGGGGGGAGAAAAACCTGGCTCCATTTCCGGATCAGGGATAGATATGCGGGATACAGGGCAGACCCGATCCTGCGGCGGATCGATCGCTCTCGCAAAATCCGGGTGAAGGGAAGGGGGGAGACGGCATCATCATTGCACCACGATATATAATGGTATGTATTTCCGTGTGGACACTATAATATCCAGAAATCGAAAAAAGATATAATTATAATCAAATTCTGTTTTTCAAAGGTTATTGTCACACATACGGGAAGTCTCCCTTGCCGCACTCCCACAGGGGGTTCACCGACCGGCGACCCCGGAGGTCGGGGACGGCATGGGCGATGGCACCGTCGATGAAAGTCTTTGCCGCGACAAAGGCGTCCCGGAGAGGCATACCGCGGGCGAGTCCCGCCGCAAGGGCCGCGGAGAAAGAGCACCCCGTACCGTGGACGGCATAGGGGTGACGGAGACCGGAGAGGACGACCTCCCCTGTCGCATCGATGAGGATGTCGGTCGGGTCGCCCGGGAGGTGGCCGCCCTTCACGACCACGGCCCCGGCACCCATCGCGAGGATCGCCCGCCCCGCCTCCCGCATCCCGTCCGGTCCCTCGACCGGGAAACCCGCCAGCACCCCGGCCTCGGGGAGGTTCGGCGTCACCACCGCCGCACGGGGGATCAGGTCGGCGACCAGGGCGTCGACCGCATCCTCCGCAAGCAGGCGGGCGCCCGAAGTCGCCACCATCACCGGGTCGACGACGAGCGGGACACCCGGGGGCAGGGCGGCGGCCACCCCGTGAATGACCCCGGCCTCCGCGAGCATCCCGGTCTTCACCGCACCGACAGGGAAAGCCTCGAAGACCGCCCGCACCTGCGCGGCAACGGCGTCGGGGGAGAGGGGCCACACCCCGGCCACGCCGCCGGGGTTCTGCGCCGTCACCGCCGCCAGCGCCGACGTCCCCCACACGCCGTACGCGGCGAAAGTCTTGAGATCAGCCTGGATACCGGCACCTCCCCCCGAGTCGGACCCGGCAATCGTCAGGGCACACGAAGACATACCCCGAAGAATTGGCACGCAGAGCAGAAGTAGGTGGCGCCGCGGCGGCCGGGATCAGACACTCCTCACCATGCCGTCGATGCCGGGTTCCCTTCTCCCCCCGGGCGTCAGGTCGAAATCCGCATCAAAACTCACAGGAGAGAGGCCGTTCTTTTTTGCCGCACAATACCGGTCACGCATCGTCGAAGTCCGGGGAAAAGAGGGGGACAGTGGTTGATCCCGGGGGCCGCCCGATGAGAAATTGCCTTTCCTTCTCGCAGCCCACAAACATTGGTTGAGACATACGGAGACTGCGCCGGCGTGTCAAAAGGGCATGACGGCCCTCACAACGCCGGCGCGGCCTCGCCGACAAAGAGGACGAAACGCTCTTTGTGCAGGTTCGCCTGTTGCAGGACGCAGAGGAGCGTCCCCACCGGCAGGACACTCCTCTTCGGCAGGATCACAAGAAGGGGGCGACCGTTCTCGTCGACGCGGTACAGGGCGACCTGGTGCCCTTTGCTCCGCCGCGGCGCATAGTCGAAGCCCGCCCTCTTCAGCGCCCTGAGGACCGCATCCGAGGAGAGGACGGGGAGCCGCGTCACTCGATCACCTCGAAGGTCGCCGCAAACTTCCGCGGCGACCGCAGCGCCGGGGCGATGTCCTCCATCATACCGAGCGCCTGCGCATTCTCCAGATACAACTCAACCGCCTCCTTGAGGTGGGCCAGGGCCTCGTCAGGCGTGTCCCCGCAACTGGCCACACCGATCTCCGGGCATTTCGAGACATAGACCCTCTCCTCTTCCCAGAGCGCCGCAGTCAGTGTATATTTTCTCATACTTCGTACTCCCCCCGTTCCGGGCGACGCTGCACGCCCACCCCTCCTTGCGCTCCAGAAATATGAATCCTCGTGCAGGCCACCGGGGAGGACACTCATCACTGCCTTTAACACCGATCCCGTCGATCTTTTTCTATGGATATAGAGGGATTTGTCCGCAGGGAACTCTCTGCGGGCAGGGGCGAAGACGACGTCGTCGCAGCCCTCAAATGTGAGATCCTCAGGATCAAGACAGACGCTTCCCCGGAATATGCGGAGACATTCGCAAAAGCCGTCCTCGAAGAGGTGAAAAATACCACCGGCCTCGCCGGCGACCTCTTTGTCTTCGAGCATGCCGGCGTCACCATGGGGGAGTTCGGTGTCGGGTCCCGCGGGAAGGGCGACTTTTTTGCCCACCGGCAGTTCCCGCGCATCATCGGGAAGGCGACGGCCGCAGTCGGCGTCGACGAGATGGACGACGCGGGGGCCGTATCCGCGAACGGGAAATATATTATCACCACCGTCGACGGCATGCACTCCCGCCTCTCCGACTTCCCCTTCCTGGCCGGTTTCCACGTGACGCGGGCGACCCTGCGTGACGCCTACGTGATGGGGGCAAAACCCGTCGCCCTCCTCTCCGACATCCATGTGGCGGACGACGGCGACGTGGCCAAGATCTTCGACTACACCGCAGGTATCGCCGCCGTCGCCGAGGCGATGAATGTCCCGCTCGTCACGGGTTCGACCCTCCGCATCGGCGGGGACATGGTCCTCGGCGACCGGATGACCGGGTGCGTCGGGGCCGTCGGCGTCGCCGACCACCTCACCGCCCGGAAGGAGACGCGGGCCGGCGACGTCCTCCTCATGACCGCGGGCGCGGGCGGCGGCACCATCGCCACCACGGCGCTGTACTCCGGTTACCCGGAGGTCGTCGAGGAGACGATCAACCTCCACTTCCTCAAGGCCTGCGAGGTCCTCCTGAAAAGCCCGGTCCTCAACCATATCCACACCATGACCGACGTCACCAACGGGGGACTGCGGGGCGACGTCTACGAGATGGCCGAGACCGCGGACTGCCGGATCGTCGTCGACGAGGCGAACCTCAGGAAACTTGTCGAGCCGAAGGTGCTCGCAATGCTCGACGCCCTCAAGATCGACTACCTCGGCGTCTCCCTCGACGCCCTCCTCATCGTCGTGCCCCCCGAGTACGCGGAGGAGGTCATGACCGTCGTCCGCTCGGCCGGCGTACCGATCGAGCAGATGGGCCATGTCGAGGAGGGGCCGGCCGCCTCGGTCCTTGTCTCCGGCAGCGAAGAGCACGACTTCCAGCCACGCTTCCGCGAGTCGGCCTACACCCCTGTCAAGAAGGTCGTGGACACCGAACCGCGCGACTTCGACGAGATGAAGGAAAAGGTCAGGGCCGCCGCAGATGCGGCGATAGAAAAGAAGATGCGGATTCTCGCACGGCTCAGGAAGAGCGAGTGAAGGGTACCCCCTTCCTCTTCGGAGTTTCCCGTCCACTCTTCTTCGGTTCCATTGGGGGCAACGAGCACTAACTAACTTAAGAGGTTCTTCAGGTCTTCGCTGTGCGAACGAAGTGAGCAGGAGAGAGCCATTAGGCTTCCCTGAGTAGTCCCGCGGCGGGCCAGAGGGGAAGGCAAGGGTCCGCACATCCTCTCAGAGAACCTGGAGGACACATCCACCAGAGGGATTCTCCAGGGCCGAAGGAGGATATAACTCGATCTCTTTTGTTCGAAATAAGCGAACATTTTAAGTATGCTTTTCTGCGTATGTGGATACTCTCTATTTGCCCACTAAGAAGCCAAAATTGGGAACACGCCATTCAAGTTGCGATTGTGCCCGATATTTGTCGTAATATCTTCCGGAATAGGATGAGTGGTGGGAAATATCAGCAAATGGTGATGTGAATGGATCATACGCGATTGATAACGATTACTGCATGTCAAGCGCGTGGTATTACAGCACGGTTAACTCGTTCGGATCTTCTGTGACGGCAGTTGCCATCGCCGACACCCAGCTGCAAATGACAAGCGATCAGTTGCCGGGGCAGGGTCATCTTGAGCCTGACGAGGATCCGGATGACAACAATGGGTATTACAGTTCTTGGGCATGCTAGGGAGGAGATGAAACATGAAGTATCTGGGAGTTTTAATCTTTGGAATCATCGTATGCAGCGTGGGCCTCGGTCTCTTTGCGGAGTTAGCCCATTCGAGTTTGCATCCTGCAGAGTCACTTCAGGGACAGGATCTGAATATCGTGATGACGAGCGCCCTCCCCTCCGGCCCCGAAACAGCGCCGAAGTATAGAGTGATCGACTGCGAGACCTTCCAGGATATCAAGGAACCCAACATTATGGCAGCAAGAGAAAACCTGCCGACCGAGCAGGAAGGTCTGATCATTGCAGAGAAAATTCTTGGTGCATACAGCGGCATCCCCGACGATGCCGTCGTTACCCACGCGGAAACGATATATCTTCGAGAGTATAACACGACGAGTCTTGAAGAGACCAGAAAAACACCCATGTGGGTGCACATAATCTTCGGGCAGGAACTGGACGGTATGCCTGTTGTCGGGCCCGGGGCAGAGATCATCGTCGATCTCGGTGAAAATGGCAAGGTGCTCCATGTCCAGAAGATATGGCGGACGGTAGAAAAGGCTGAAAATGTCCCGCTCATCACTGCGGGTGCTGCGCTCGAAAAACTCAGGAAGGGAGAAACCATCAACAGACCACTATCGCTGACAGGAACTATCGAGATCAACCGGGTCACGCTGGGCTATTATGCTGAAGAACCAGACATAACCCAGGAGTATCTCACCCCGGCATGGATCTTCTACGGAACAGATGGTGCAAATGCCTCCGAAGTTCTCTGTGTGAGTGCCATCGATGGATAAACTCCTCTCTCTTCTTTTTGAACTGCGGGAAATGACGCTCCCGCAGACAGGGGTGCTTCTGGGTGCCCTTTGGGGTTTTCTGGGAGTCATATGGCTTGACTTCTTTATTATGGGTCCGTCGCCATTTTCGGAAGGGGGGTACTTCCTCGCGCTACCTATCACACGCTCTGTCGAGATCTTCTATGCATCTGTAGACCTGTTCATGCCGGGAATGCATATCCCGTTCATCATTAACAACATTCTCTACCCCGTCATAGGTGCGTTCATCGGCGGTATCGCAGGTCTCGTTCTCGATATCTTCTCGGGCAGACACCCATGACAGATATTTTCTCAGACATTAGGGATTATTTCGCAAAATGTATATGCAGAGCAGGTTTAATCGAACAGATCGAGGCATACTATTGTCAGATGAGATTCTCCTGGACATCACCACATTTGAAGCACTATCGTCCGAGACTCGCATATCTATCCTGAAAAATCTCGAAGCACGCCCTATGACAGTCTCCGAGATTTCAAAAATCCTCAATATCCCGAAGTCCTCTGCCTACACCCACCTTGCAAAAATGCTTGCATCAAACCTCGTAAGGCGCAAAGAAAACGATCACAAGTGGGTTTATTATGAGATATCGTATAAAGGGTATGCGCTCCTGCATCCATCGAAAATACAGCAGGTGAAGATCATCCTCACCACCGCACTCGGGATGGCGGCATGCGGGTTCGTCGCACTTAGTGCCGATATTCTCAGCAATCTTCCGTCTCCTGAGGCCGGTGTCGCTCTGGGATCTCTTGCCGCTTCATCTCTCTTTACGACAGGTCTCATGCTCCTTGCGACAGGATCGTTGCTCTTTGTTCTTGCCGTGTTCCTTTTGATGTCACGGTCTGACTTTATCCCGATCGGTGATTAGGAAGACGGGGATAGGGTTTGCACACAGGACCGCACCCAGAGGTCTCTGGAGAATCAAGAACAGATCCGGCCAATACTATGAAAGCAGTTCAAAATTGTGATCGAGGAACTCTCCAGAATTATTATCCTTTGTCCCTTGATTGGCGAAAGGCTGCAACAACGACATTGAAAAATCAACTCTGGAGAGATGTTGAATGTTCGATGGCGACGGCCCCCTGATCATTCTCCTGAAATCTCCCGCAAGAGTTCGCACCTCCACCTCCTGACAGATAAACGATCTGCTCAGAAACCACAAATATATTATGCGCCATATTTAGTGGTGGTGATGCAAAATTCGGGATTTTGTCTCCATGCGATGCCGAGAATTATCGATGAGATGTTCCCGGCACTAAACCCCCCCATAGGGAGTATTTCCCCACTCTAAAGGGAAATCATCCTTTTTGAGTTTGGCATCCCGGAACAAAAATTGCAGAGGTGAAGAAAATGAAAAGATTAACCGGAATTCTGTCGGTCCTGCTTATCCTGGCCTTGCTGGTCCCGGCATTTGTGGGACCTGCCGCAGCGCAACAGAATGACAGTGAACAGAACTACGTAGATGAACGTACAGATCTGACACCTGAAGAACGTGCTGATGTCATTGAGGAACTGAGATCCCATGAAAAAATTCTGGGTATTTATGGAAGTCTTCCGGACTTCAGCGATACAAAGACCTCACACCCCTGGATCTCATGGTATAGTACGTTGGATAACTTTACCGACGACACCTTCTATTCTTTTGCAAAACCTCGCCTGTATCCCAGGGGACCGGTTATCAACTATGGACATGACGTCGAAGGATACATCGATGTGGGTATTCCGGAAGACTGGCCCGAAGATAACATTACCGCCACCATGGAGGAACTGTACGAAATCCTCGACAAAAAGGGGAGAAATGCAGGCTTTGAGAGTATCCCCGTAAAATTCACGAGTGTCCATGTCCGTCCGGACAGTCTTGTCCTCCACAGCGCAAGTGACAGATTTCGACCATTAATTGGAGGCATACAAATCCAGACATTCTTAGGGAGTTTGACGGCAACCTCAACACTCGGGTGGGCTGCACAGACCTCTTCTGGCACGCGGGGTTATGTTATTTCAGCGCATTGTTCGGATGGGAGTGGAGAAAATGTCTATCAACCGACGACTGGTTCTTCAAATTCTTGTGGGTCTGTAGGTGCGGATACAGGATGGCCATATTCATCTTCTTATGCTGATGCAGCCTGGGTGCCATACAGCAATGTTGCAGCAAAAATTCACTCGCAGGGTGTGGATCAGACTGTAAAAGGATATTATGATGAACCCTGGGAAGGCTTAACTGTTTTCAAATCAGGAAGAACAACGGGCACGACATCAGGAGAAGTCCAAAGAAAGGGTCTTGTATTCCATCCATCTACACAGCGTTACTTGTATGATCAGTACTTCGCTTCATACACTGCTGAGCCTGGAGACAGTGGATCACCGGTTTATCACGTTGAGTCCGACCACGATAGGATAATTGTGGGAATTCTTTCGGGTAGTTTTAATGGCGAAGAGTATTTTTCACCGGTATCCGGGGTGGAAACAGAACTGAGTGTCCTGCCCTTAACCAGTTGAGAAAATTCATATCCCCTAGTGAACTACCCCGGCCTGAAGACCGGGGCTTCCTGCTTCATCCTCCCTCTATTGAGGTGAGTCCACAGGCTCGACGGCGCGTCCCGCACCTGCTACCCCCACAAGGTTCTGCTCTTGCAGGGCAAACTTCTTGATATTGATCGCCGCGTTGATGTCGCGGTCGTGACGAGTACCACAGTCCGGACAGATCCATTCTCTGTCTGAAAGCGTGAGATCCTGCTTGAGATACCCACATTTGCTACAGATCTTCGAGGAGGGATCGAATCTCCCGATCTTCAGGAGAGTCTTCACGCTCTGCCCCTTTACCCCACAAGATAAATTGGCTCTGCCTATCATTCCGCGTTATTTAGAGGGGAAGTATTCAGGTCCAGGAAAATAAGCACAGATCCTCTATCCTGCCCTGATCCTACGCAGGTATCACTCATGGAGAGCAGAAGCCTTGATCACCCCAGCAGGCCCGCGCATCCCCCCGCCGTGCGGGAGGGTTTTTCCGGGTTCCGCTGCCCCCTGTTTTTCACGCCACCCCTGAACGAGCATATTCACGGGCACTTTTCCGGGGATAATTTCCGAAGAAATATATACTGCCAGGACATGCAGGAGATTGTATGGCGAAGAACCAGCGTGCGGATGCGAAGAATCCCAACAACCCGGCGCAGAAAGCGGCAGCGGACAACAAAGCAAATCAGCTCAACCCGAACAACAAGGCCACGAAGTCGGGCAAGGGCAAGAAGTGAGCACGGAAAAAAAACATTTTCTGTTTCTCAACGGGGTCACAGGTCCGGGGATGAGGGATCATCCCCGGACTCTTCTTCATACCAGAATCAAAAAAATTATCACTCTTTCTTCCCGCTCGCGCAGACATTGAAGGCGAGGTACGAGAGTTTTTTCTCGACAAAGGGCTCCGCCTTCCTGACGACATCGAAGATGGGCTTTTTCATGTTGACGTGGGCGAAGGAGCAGCGGTGAACCTTCAGATCGGTAAACCCGGCCGCCATAAGGAGTTCACGCATCTGCTCTTCTGAGTAGTAGTGCTCGCCAAAGCTCCCGACCCCGATCCGGCCCCAGTGCGCTTTCTCGCCGAGACGGTAGATCGCGGGGAGGATCGAGGTGAAGACATTGTGGCCGAGGGTGCAGATCGCGATACGGCCGCCCGGCCGGAGGACGCGGTACGCCTCGGAGAGCATCGCCTCCGGGTCGGGCACGTAACTGAAGGCAAGGATGCTCGACACCGCATCGAAGGACGCGTCCCTGAAAGGAAGACGGTCGGCCGTCCCTGCCACGACATCGTCGAGGTGGTTCTGGTGGCGTGCCGCCTTCACCATCTCAGGCGAGAGGTCGAGCCCCACCGCCGTCCCGCCGCCGGCGGTGAGGTAGTGCTGCATAAACAGGCCTGTCCCGCAACCGAGATCGAGGAGAGCGCCTCCCTTCGGGAGGCAGTTCATCACGTGGTCCCTGATATGGCCGTGGTACCGGTTCCCGACGTCGCCGCCATAGCGGCTGTCATAGATCTCGGCCACACCATCATAGTGTTTCTGAATCTTCTCATAATCGCGCTTCAGGAGAACACCTCCTGTGAAATTCGTGCAAGAAGGGCATTGATCTGGATAAATTCATTGCCGCCTCTCCTGATCAGGAGGTCGGCATCGGCAAGGGCGACGGCGATCCGCGGGTCATTATAGGTGCGGTCGGCCGCCCGTGAAAGTTCCCTGACCGTTTCTTCACCGGTCAGGCCGTAATCAATGAGCAGCGCCTCGGTGCGTGCCTTCGCCCCGGCAAGGTCGCCCTTCATCAGCGCCCCGAAGGCCGAGGCCGCGACGTTCTCGGTCTCGGACGCGGCCGTATCGGCGAGGTCGACGTGTCCCCCGGACTCCGCGGAGAGCTGGAGGAGGAGGATCGCACGCCGCAGGTCGCCGGCCGCCGCCGGGACGATGAGGTCGAGGTCGTCGGCCGAGACTTTCCCGGCAGGGACGCCTTCGGTCTTCAGGATCTCTTCGAGACGCCGCCTGACCAGGGGGTCGGGGACAGGGCCGAAGCTGAGGGGGAGACAGCGGGATGCGATCGCCGGGATGATCGCGCTCCCGTTCGTCGTGAGGAAGACAAACCGGCACGTCCCCGAGTAGCGCTCCATGAGCCGGCGGAGCCCCTGCTGGGCTTCCCTGGTCAGCGCGGCCGCCCCTTCGAAGACCACCAGCCTGAACACCGCGTCGAGCGGCCTGATCCCGGCGTACCACTTCACGATGTGCTTGAAGTTCGAGAGGACGCTCTCGTCCTTCCGGTAGAGACGCACAAAGCGCTCTTCGGCCTCCAGGTACTTCCTGCCCTGCTCGAAGATATCGGCGGTGGGAAAGACCGTCATGTTCTCCTGCCAGTGCGTGCCGTAGAGACGCCGTGCAAGGGCCTCGACGGCGACGCTCTTCCCGGTGCCGGGCCTGCCGACGACGAGGAGGTGGGGGACGTTCCCGGCCTCAGCCGACGATTCCAGGGTCCGCACCACGCTCTCCTGCCCGAGGATGCCGGAGAACTCGGTCGGCCGGTATTTTTCACTCCAGAGCATCGTTGATCACCTCAAGGTGCCGGATCATCCCGGCAAGCGCCTCCTTCAGGAAGGCGGTGGCGTCGACGGACGCGGCGATCCTCCGGGCCTCGTCGGCGGAGAGGTCGCGGCAGTGGGCGGTGATCGCGGGGACTGCCCGCGTCACCTCGTCGACGACCGCGAGGGTCGCGGTCCGCGCCGTCCGCGAGAGGGGGTTTAAGTCGATGGCGATGACGTCCTTGCCCATCGCCCTCAGGGCCTCGCACCTGTCGCCGTCCTCCAGGGGGACGAGGACCAGGTCCGCGGCCCCGATGCCGTCGCGGAGGCAGAGGGCCCGGTCGTGGGCGAGGGGGATGAGGCGTTCCGACGTGCCGGTGAGGACGTCAACGCCGTGGGACCGGAGGAGGGCGATGATCTTTTCCATCCTCTCCTCTGTCCTGTGGAAGAGGTTCACCTCGACGGCCGCACCGCTCGCCTTCTGGAGGGCGGCGATCTGGTGGGCACAGAGGGCGGCCGTGTTCCCGTTCACCGAGATGACCGGGCGGCGGGCCGAGAGGAGCATCGCCGCGGCGGCCCTCTCGGCGCGGGCGGCGCTTTCCGTCGTCTTTTCGCCGAGGAGATAGTCGAAGGCCTCGCCGCGGCCCTGGGCGATCAGGCCCTCCGGGGCGAGGACGCCCTCACGCATAGCCGCGGCAAGGCGGTCGCGGACGAGGAGGGCCGCATACCGCGGGTGGTCTTTCGGGATGGTCGTCATGGCCGCACCTCCAGGAGGCGGAAACCCTCGCGTGCCACCCCGAGGGGGATCGTGTCGCCGAATGCGGCGAGCACCTCGCCCGCCTCCTCCCCGGCGGCAAAGACGCCGAGGCCGAGCATGGTCATGCTTGCGGGTACGCCCGCGGCGTCGCACGCCGCAAGTGCCGCCCGCACTTCAGGCGGGATAAGGCCGCTCTTCTCGGCAAAGGAGCGGGAGAGACGGAAAAAGTCGGCGAGGTCGGCCGGGCACCTGGCCGGACAGGCGGCGGCGACCTGTGCCAGCCTTTCGGCCGAGCCGAGCACCTCGGGCGTCGGCAGGGGGCCGAAGGAGAGGGCCCAGAACGTCCCGTCGAGAGGGACCCTGGTGATCGCCCCGGTCGTGCCCGGCGTCTGCCTGCAGACAAGTCCGCCGCCCTGGCACGCGGCGACGTCGCCGAGGCCGGTGTTGTGGACGACCTCGGTGCGGTGGGCGAGGGCGGCGATCCCGGCCCTGTCCATGCCGAGGTCGAAGAGGGCGTCGAGGGCGGTGATCGAGGAGAGGAGAGCGGCCGCGGAGAGGCCGAAGCCGGCGCCGATCGGGAGACGGCAAGCGGTCTCCACCCTCGCCGTCACCCCGAGTTCATGCATCACATATTCGAGCGGGGCAGAACCAGCGGATTCGGATATGACCTCACCGTGGGCGCCGAGGCACCTGACCACCACCTCCGGCGCGGCGGCGGCCGAGGCCTCGGCCCTCACGCCCTCGTCGATGACGAGACCGGCGCCAAGGCTGCCTGTCGTCTCCGGCGTCTCCCCGGCAACCTTCCTGAAATATCCCGAGATGTGCCCGGGCGAAAAGGCTACAGCAGTGCGGACCATATCGCCTCTGCCACCTCCTCCTTCGTTCCTGTAACAGTTCTCCTCGAATCCGATTTCATAAGCACAAACTCCCCGCCCGCGGCCCCCATCACCGGCGGTGTATTCACAACGACCATGGCGACGCCGGCGTCGAGCATCGCCGCGGCCCTTGCCTCCTCGTCCCACCCGAGTTTGAAGGCGACGACCGTCCCGGAAAAAATTCGGAGGACGGCGTCGAGCACCTTGGGGAGGGGACGGAGGCCGATCTCCACAGGAGCACCACTCGGTATCTTTCCTGTCGCCCTCGCCGGGGCGAAGTCGGAGATCGCCGCCGCCGAGAGATAGTAGTCGGCACCCTTTCCGACCGCGGCGAGCACCGCCTCCATCATCTCGCCTGCCGTCTCCGCATGCACATTCTCGACGCAGGGGACGTGTCCCGCATGGACGACTGTCACCGCCGCCCCGAGGCGGTAGGCCTCCAGGGCCAGGGCCCGGCCCATCTGCCCGGTGGAGCGGGTGGTGAGCACCCGCACGTCGTCCACGGGTTCGGCGCAGGCGCCGCTCGTGATCACCACGCGTTTTCCGGCAAGGGGACGACCAAGGAGGGCGCGCTCCACGTTGAGGGCGATCTCCTCGATACCGGCGATCTTCGCTTTCCCCTCCTCTATCCGCGGTGGGACTACGTCGATTCCCCAGGACTCCAGTTTTGCCAGGTTCTCGACGACGCCGGGATGGCGGTACATCGACTCGTGCATCGCGGGCACGACGACCACCGGCATACCCCGACCAAGGGCCGTCGTCGCAAAGGTGGTGACAGGCGTGTCGTCGATGCCGTGGGCAATCTTTCCGATCGTGTTCGCGGTGCACGGGGCAACGAGGAGGAGGTCGGCGCATCCCCCTTCTCCGCAGTAGAGGACGTGCTCGACCATGCCGGTGCACCGGGTGATCGCCTCCCGGCCTGTGGCATAGGTGAGGGCGTCGGGGTGGACGATCCCGCAGGCCGCCGCGCTCATGACGGCCTGCACAACCGCACCCCGCCGCCGGAGTTCGTGGGCGAGCCGCACCGTCTCGACAACCGCGATGCTGCCTGTTACCGCCAGAACAACCGTTTTTCCTTCAAGCCTTCGTCCGCCGCTCATCGAGCACCACGTCATGTACGACATGCCATATATGCGGCCCATATTTCTTTACTTTGCGGGTGGCGACCGCTGCAGAAAATCCGGCCGCAGCAGTTGCATTGTCGATAGCGGCACCGGCGTCACCGAGGGCGTGGAGGTGGAGGACAGTGCCCGGCCCGGCATGAGCCAGGGCGTCGGGGAGGAAGGACGGGGCCTCGAAATGGCCCATCACGATCCGATCATAGGTGCCGGAGAGGAGGTCGCGGCAGTCGCCGCACTCGGGCCTGACCAGCCCATCCAGACCGTTCTCCTCCACGTTCCGTCTCAGGTAGCCGAAAGAGACCGGGTTGATCTCCAGCGCATGCACCGACGCTCCGGCTGCGGCCATCGGGAGGGTGAAGTAGCCGATCCCCGCAAACATGTCTGCCACCCTCTCGCCAGGCCGCACCGCCCTCCCCATGCGGGCGCGTTCCTCCAGGTTCCCCTGCGCGAACATCACCTCCGCGGGGTTGAGCCAGTACCAGAGGCCGTTCTCGTGGTGGCAGACAGGGTGGGGCTTGCCATAGAGCACCTCGACGCCGGGGAGACGCCGTACCCCGTCGATCGTCCTCAGGCAGAGGACGCAAGCAGGGCGACGCCAGGCAAGGATCTCATCCAGTTCGGCAGGGGTCGGGCGGGCGCCATGGAGGACGGCGGTGTCGCCGATCATCTGGAAGGGGCGGCCGCTGTACGGCTGCCGCTCAGGGAGGTCGAGATCGGCAGGCCAGCCATCACGCACCGGCACATACGCGACGCCTCCCTCGACATAGGGGCGGCGGTCGGGGTCGGCCCACGCCTCCCGCACTGCTGCAGCAAGTTTACCGGGGGAGACCTTCCGCACCCGCATGCTCATCCGACAAGGATGAACTGTCTGGTCTCGGTGTCGCGGAGCACAAGGACTGTCCCGCCTTCCTCGGGGTGCAGCCAGGGGACGACCCTGCACTCCACGGCGCCCTGCGTCTTCGGGTCCAGGATGCCGACGATGTCGTCGTACAGGTACGCGACAAGAGCGGTCTCGGCCTCGCCGACATTGCCGACAAGCCTTTCTGCCTCATCTTCGGCGATGAACCTGTTCGCGCCGTCCTGGAGGTCGAAGACCTGGAGCTGACCGTGCCCGGTCTGGCGCACCTCGACGTACCGGTCCCGCTGGACGACCACGTCTCCTTTCTGGTACCGCGGCAGGCGGACAAGGAACGTGATCCTGAAGAGCCTCTTCCCGTCCTTCTCGCCGACGAGTTTCGGGTGGGTGGTGAGCCGACCGCCGAGGGCGCCGGTGATGTCGCTTGCAATCGCCTGCCCCATCTGGTTCGAGCCGACGACGATGTCGAGGCCGTCCTTCGTCTCGTCGATCTTCGAGACAAAGGAGAGGCGGGCCCCCCCTTCCTGGAGGACGTCCTCGGTCTGCTCGGCGATCCGTGTCGCGGTCTCCAATTCACGGCCGCTCAACTTCCGGTCGGTCGCCCGCACCTGGATGATCCCCTCGTAGTAACCGCCGCTGATCCGGTTGCACCTGTCGCACTGCTCCTTGCGCCAGACAATCTTCGTCGTACATTCTCCCGAAACCGGGACGCCGTACAGGGTGCTCGAGACCTCCATACGGGCGATTGTCCTGTTCGGGCTCGGGTCATAGGAGGAGATGACGATCTCCGATCCCCGCAGGTCGGCGTGGAGGTGGAGGGCCGAGACCGCGAGTTCCCGGATGAGGGTATCGCGGTCGACCATTGTGTCGCTCCAGGTCTTCCCATGCTTCTGCGAGTCGCAGACCGGGCAGTAGATGCTCTCCACCCGGCTGTCGCAGACGAGCCACGCGGTTTCCACAGCCCGGCACTCATTACAGAGCCCGATCGATTCCTTCCCACAGCGGGGGCAGACACTTGGCAGTATCTCGACCATATCTAGACCGCAATGATAAAGGCGTGCGGGACGCCGCAGATGGTCCTGCAGGTGTTCTCGGAGATCAGTCCCATTGTGACGGCGATGCCGACAGATTCCTTTCCGATCACGTTTGCGTTGGCGGCGTGTCTGAGGGCGGCACGCACCTCCTCCTCGGTGGCGTGCGTCGTCCCATAGAAATCCCCGTTGATTTGGATGCAGAGATCACCTTCGCGGAGGGTGGTGTTGAGCAGGTCGTCGTCACAGACCGCCACCACCTCGCTACTGGGTGTCCGGTGGATCTTGAGGTACATTATGTACTCTATAGACGGGGTCGGATAAAAAAGGGAGGCTGGAGTCAGAGGGTGATCTCGACGCCATACACGGCGGCGGGTGTTTCGGCGTGGATCCGCCAGGCGTCGTCTTCGGTGATCGCGCCGGTCTCAAGGAGGTGGCGTGTGACCCGCGGCACGGATTTCGGGCCGAGGACGGCGCCGGGCCTGCTGTTTTCGTCCATGTAGTCGGTCTCCATGGTGAAACGCCGGCCCGCCCTCGCCATGGCGGCGAGTCCGTCCTGCTTTGCAAGGAAGGAGGGCATGAGGGGGGTGTCAGGGGTGGCGTAGTGCTTGACGACCCGGCCGGGGTCCATGCCGGCTTTTTTCGCGAGGTCGACGATGTCGGCGCACGGCCCGCTCTCGGCGTGGACCTGAAGGGCGCACCCGAGGTCGGCGGCGAGTTCGAGGGCGTGGACGAGCACTCTCTCTGAGGCGGCGGCGACGTCCCCGGTGACCGGGAAGTGGGGGCGGCCGCTCTTGAGGCCGACGGCCCGGCCTTCGGCAACGAGGCGGGCGGCGACGTCGAGGCCGGAGCAGGCGAGGGACTCGGCGGCGGGAAGGCCGAGGCGGTCGGCGTATTTCAGCACCTCGATCGGGTGGACGCCGAGGACGGGAAAGACGGTGATGCCGGCGCCTGTCCTGACGAGGTCGGCGATCCGCAGGGTCTCCTCGAAGGAGGCGGCGAAGTCGTCGGCGGTCGTCGGGCAGATGCCGAGGGAGTAGGCGGGCAGGGAGACGTAGAAGACGTGCGTCCCGCCGGCCCTCTTGAAGTCCTTCGCCGCCTCCACGCCCCGGCCCCGGTGGGGGTTGAAGTGGATGTGGTCGTCGGTGATCGGGGTTTCAGGGAGTTTCATCGATGGACCTGATGGACATGAGGGGGTACGCACCGGTGTAGTCGAGGGCGGCGACGCACCGGGCCTTCCCGTAGACGGTGGTGATCTCCACGGAGAACATCGCCCCGCTGAGTTCGGAGTAGCCGTAGGGGTTCGCGGTCATGAGGTCGCGGTTCAGCCGCACCCTGATTGCAGTCACGTACGGCTGGAGGCCGACGGCCTGCTCGATCGCCGTCTCGACGCTCGACGCCGTCGCCCGCGAGATCGGGGTGCCGACCCACTGGTGGTACAGGGCGCCGAGTTTGATCCCGGCCTCGAAGACCGCCTGTTCACGATCCGAAATCATGGAAGAGAGTGGGAGGGGAGGGGGGATGAGGGTTTCGACCGGGGCAGGATGTCGATCCACCGCCGTCTCCGGAGAGTGGAGCGGGGATACCGATCCTCCGCCTTCCCTAAACACAGATCGGGGGACTACCTCGAAGACCTGATGGTCTTCTCATGTTCCCTTCGGTCACAGCCACCGGACACCCGAACCAGAATTGGGCTGGGGAAGGGCGAACACGAGATCCTGAGATCGGAGGTTGCCATCCCGCCCCTATCCTAATAGGGGGTCTGGGGGCAACGAGCGGCAGCGAGTTCGAGAAAACCGAAGGTTTTCGAGTGGCCCCCAGCGTCGGGTTGAGGGATGGCGATTGTAAGGACAGGGAGGATCTTTTGGCTCTGGAGAGACCCTCAGAGTGAGGTTGATTTCTCCTTCTTGATTCCTTCTATGAAGGGGACGCCGGTCACCCGCCGTTCCATAAGAGTGGAGAGGGGAATGAAAGAACAGAGATCCTGAGAAGAGAGAGTGTCACCCCGTCCCTATCCTGGCGGGGACGGGGGGATGACCCCCTCGCCCGGCACAGGAATATCTGTCACCCGGCCTTCAGATGATGATGGCCCGGGTCTTCTCGTCCTTTTCGTCGTCGAAGTCGGTGACGGCCGCTTCGGTGGTGAGGAGCATCCCCGCGATCGAGGCGGCGTTCTGGAGACCGCTCCGCACGACCTTTGTCGGGTCGAGGACACCGGCGGCGACGAGGTCTTCGATGCAGTCCTTCTTCGCGTTGTAGCCGACATTCGGGTTCTTCTCGGCCCTGACCCGTGCGACGATCTCGGCGCCCTCGACACCGGCGTTCGCCGCGATCTGCCTGAGGGGTTCTTCCAGGGCACGCCTGACGATGCTCGCACCGATCGTCTGGTCTCCTTCGAGGTTCAGGCCGTCGAGCACGTTCTGCGCCCTGAAGAGGGTGACACCGCCGCCCACCACGACGCCTTCCTCGACAGCCGCCTTGGTGGCGTTGAGGGCGTCGTCGATCCGCATCTTCGTCTCCTTCTGCTCGGTCTCGGTCGCGGCCCCGACCCTGATCACGGCCACGCCGCCGCCGAGTTTGGCGAGACGCTTCTGGAGGTTCTTCGTGCGGTACTCGGTGTCGGCGATCTTGATCCTGGACTCAAGGAGCGCCTTCCTCTCCTCGATCGCAGACTTCGCACCCTTCCCGCCGACGATCACGGTCTTGTCGTGGTCGATCCTGACGTTCCGGGCATGGCCGAGCATATCGTCGGTGAAGTCCTCGAGCTTCAGCCCCTTCGCCTCGGAGATGACCGTCGCACCGGTAAGCACGGCGATATCGTCGAGGACAGCGTTCTTCTCCTCGCCGAATCCGGGTGCCTTCACGGCGCAGACTTTCAGGGCGCCGCGGATGACATTGAGGATCAGGGCGGCCTGGGCGTCGCCGTCAACGTCGTCGGCGATGATCAGGAGGGGCTTGCCCTCGGACGCCGCCATCTCCAGGGCCGGGACGATCTGCTTGACAGTCGAGATCTTCCGGTCGGTGATGAGGACGGCCGGGTCTTCGAACTCGCAGACCATCTGTTCCTGGTCGGTGACCATGTACGGCGAGATGTAGCCGCGGGCGAACTGCATGCCCTCCTCGACAGTGAGGGTGGTCTCCAGGGTCTTCGAGTTCTCGACCGAGATGACGCCGTTGTAGCCGACCTTCTCCATGGCGTCGGCGATGAGGGCGCCGATCTCCTCGTCGTTGTTGGCGGAGACGGTGGCGACCTGGACGATCTTCTCCTTATCGTTCACCGGGATGCTCTGCTTCTTGAGGCCGTCGACGACCGAGGCGACGGCACGGTCGATGCCGCGCTTGACCTCGACGGGGTTTGCGCCGGCGGCGATGTTCTTCATCCCCTCGACGAGCATCGCCTGCGCCAGGATCGTCGCCGTGGTGGTGCCGTCGCCGGTGGTGTCCTGGGTCTTCGAGGCGACTTCCTTCACGAGTTTCGCCCCCATATTCTCGAAGCGGTCGCGGAGGGTGATCTCCTTTGCGATGGTCACGCCGTCGTTGGTGACGAGGGGCCTGCTGCCCCGGTCGAGGACGACGTTGCGCCCCTTCGGGCCGAGTGTGATCTTGACGGTGTCAGCGACCTTGTTGACGCCGGCGAGGAGGGCCTTCCTCGCATCTTCCCTGAACATGATCTGTTTGCTTGATGATGTCATAGACGCTCACTCCACCTTCGCAAGAATGTCTTTCCACCCGACAAAGAGGTGCTTCTCGCCGTCGATCTCGATCTCTTCGGCCGAATAGCCTCCGTAGATGACATGGTCCCCGGCGGCGACGGGGAGAGGGCGGCCGTCCTCAAAGGTGCCGACGGCAACGACCGTCCCTTCCTTCCGCTTTTCCTGTGCAGAGTCCGGGATATAAATCCCGGTTTTGGTCTTTTCCTCGAATTTCTCCGGTTTAATGAGAACTCTTTCACCGATAGGCTGGATTTTTGTCATTGTATCATGTCCGGGATCCTGTTGCAGGATCTACTACTTCTATGGTTTGCAGTTCTATATAGGTGTATCTCGCCACCGTCGAAATGATTTCCATTCACTATATATGATATCGGTTCAAACGGGATGGTACATGTTCATCGGGGTGTCATCATGATCGACCAGCGCATCTCCCTCAGGGCCGTCGAAAGGCCGCCGGCACACGGGACTGAAGAGGACTTTTCGTGGTTCTGCGAGAGTCTCGGCCTCACTCACGGGCGCGACCTTGACACGACGGCAGAGAGGGTCGTCCTCCAGATCCTGGAGGAAGTCGCGGAGGAACCCGGCGTTTCGTCGGCGAGGATCGCGGAGAGACTTGCGATCACGCCGGGGAGGGTGAACCACCACGTGCGAAACCTCGTCGCCACCGGCCTCCTGTACCGCAGAAAAAAACTCATCTACCTGCGGGGCGGGAGTCTTGCGGCCGCAGTCGTGGAGATGAAGAAGGACGCCGACCGGATCTTCGACGAACTCCATGTGATTGCGGAGGTCCTCGACAGAGAAATAGTTCGGCACTGATAGGGGTCAGGAGAGGGCTTCGACCGACGCCGCGACCCGCACCATCTCGTCCTCCCCGGCGACGCCGGTGAGCTTAAAGGAAGTCTCCCCGTCTGTCCAGGCGAGGACATCGGGCCCATCGCCCCGGTACAGTCGTCCGGAAAAATTCCCGGCCGTCACCTCTTCAGGCGTGCCGCGGGGATGGTCGGGGTCAGGGAGGTCGGCAGGCCGGGCAACGAGGGTAAGGATGTCCCCGGCACTGTTCGTGAAGGTGAGAACCGCATACATGCCGGGCAGCAGGTACCCCTCGCGGAAGGCGTAGCCGGGAGGGAGGTACGAGGGGACCGGCACCTCTTCGGGGATCTTCGTGCGGTCGACGAAGACCATCGGCGTGACGGCAAAGGTCCGCGCCAGCCTCACCTCTGTCCCGTGCGGCGGGACGAAGGAGAAGGTGCCGGGCGGGACCTCCGGGTCGGCGACCATGTCCCTGAAGGTGAACCTGGCCAGTTCCCGCCCATCCCGGCCATAGAAGGTTGCCCCGGCAAGGACGCCGGTTTCTGAATCTGCCGACGCCCTGATCCGGTACACCGGGTCCCTGAAGCGGGTCGGGGCCTCGCCGAGTGACTCGTTCCCCGCGATCTCGACGACCCTGACGGTGCGGCCGTCCTCTGTTTCCATGCCTTTGTACGTGAGGTTTCCCTTCTCATAGGCACCTTCAAGCACTTTCCGTGCTCTGAAGACATTCCAGATCAGCCAGGTACGCTCGTCCAGGACGGTGCCCCTGTATTCTGAGAGGATCACCGAGATCTCTCCCGCGACCGGGTCGGAAGTCCAGAGGCGCCGGCCGTCGTCGGTGATCAGGGTGCCGTCAGGGAACGTGACACGGAAGCGTTCGTCCCCGGCGGTGACCATGCCGAGGGTGACGGCAGCGCCCTCTCCCTCGACCGTGACGTCGGCAGACCAGTTCTCCGGGATCACCGGGGGCGTGGTATCCCCCGTGCAGCCCGCGACAAGGACCGCCGGCAGGACGAGGAGGAGAAACAGATACTCAGGCCGCATGGCCGTCACCGTCCGTAAACGCGTACGTCTTCGCCTTCAGGAGGTCGTCACGGAGAAAGGCGGTGAGGAAGGGGCGTGCGTCGCCCTGCCTCAGGAACGTGACCGGACAGACAGTCGTCTCCGCAGGAAATACGACAGAATCAAGGGCAAGAAAAGACCCGTTCTCCAGCAGGGCGACTTCGAGGTCATAGGTTGTCTCCTTCCGCTCCGGCCCGGCCCGGATCAGGATCTGGTAATCGAGAGCGTCGAGTTCATCCAGTGCGCTGAGGAGAATGAGGGGATGGAGACCCGGGCCCGCGGGAGCGGCAGGAGAGAGGGACGTCTCCATGCCGGGGTTCTGCCGCCACGAGATCGCATAGCCCATCGGCGTCCCCTCCCGGTCCTGCCCCAGGAACCTGACGGTGACCATCTCAGGGACGCCCCGGTCCATTCTGATCTCCAGGCCGGAGAGGACGGTCGTCTCATTCACGCAGTCGAGGCGGCCCATAGCCTCCTCCCAGAGGGCGGAGAGGGAGACCCCCGGAGATGCGGCCCCCTCCGAGGGCCCGATCCCCGATGCTATGGCAAAGAGGAGGAGGAGAGCGCCATAGACCAGCACGACAACCACGGCAACCGCGAATGCCGCCGGCCTCATCATACGGGCACCCACTCCCCGCTCTCGCCCGGCCCTCCGGGTTGGTATCTGCTCACCGTCGCCGTCACCGTTACCGGCCCGGCCCCTGCCGGCACGGTCTCACCGGCTTCGGTCAGGTATCGGTCCGCTGGCATGCCATGGTAGAGGCCGCCGCCGGTGGAGAGCCTGAGGTCAAAGGAGACCTGCACCGGCGCCGCAAGGCCGTCGACCGCCACCACCGTCAGGTAACCGCTGTCGACCTCCCCGACGACCGGCGAGAGGTGTTCCCGCAGGGGGCGGTGCGTCCCGTTGATCCCGGTCTCGAAACGGTAGAACCCGGCGTCGATGTCGGTGAGGTCCTCCTCGCCGGTGGTGAAGGCGAGCATCTCGCCGCGGTCTGTCCCGGCGATCGCCGTCGTCCAGGCGCCGAAGGTCTGGTTTTCAAGAGAAGACGCGGGATAGAGGAGTTCCCCGTCGGTCACCGGCAGGGGGACGAGGACAGTCGTGGCCCCGGTGCCGGTGCGGCCTGCAAGCCCGGTCACGGCGACGGTGTAGGCGACAGAAGCAGGGTACACCTCCGGCCATGCGGCGAGGAGGAGGACGCCGAAATAGGCGGCGACGCAGAGGAGGAGACCGACGGCAAGGGAGACGGCGATCAGGCGCACCGGTCGTCCCTGCCTGTATGCGAGCACGGCGAGGACCGCCGCCGCACCGGCCCCGCCGAGGAGGGCGAGGTCTGCGGCGGCAGGGAGAGCGCCTGCAAAAAAGACGAGGTAGCCGAGAGAGGCAAGGGCGAGGACTGCACCGGACGCCCATGCGGGGATCCTCCGCTCCACTCAGTGCCCCCGGCCGTGGGTACAGGGGGACAACACCTTTGCGATTGCGGATCTGCCACGCATACGCGAGACATCGGCACGGGATTATAAAAGTCTTCTGTGCAGATCGTCTATCTATCGACACCCAGGACTCTTCTCACGGGGAACCGGACCTCAGGAAGCGGACACAGGCACAGGGAAGAGATGAGACAGAGAGGGGAGTTGACGACGTTCTTCCATACCCGGGTCGATGTATCCCCCTCGCCCCAGAAAGAAGGCAAAAGAATCGCAACAGTTATATCTGGCGACACCTAACATCCCGATCGTCTCCGAGCAGACGAGAGGCCGGGCTGCGTGCAGAACGAATATGCCCGGCCTCTCGGGGGACGCTCACCAGCAGGACGTCCCCGGCGGCAGGCACTCTTCTTGTATAATAGAAATCTGTCACGATCATCCCAAAGATGCCGTCCCTGATAGGCATTCACTGCTGTATTGTCCGAGGTTATCCCAGAACTCGTGTTCGTCTGGCTATGGAGAAATCTCATGCTCGGGTAGATGTTCCCCCGGATTCTCTGGCGAAGGGTGCGAACCCCCGCCTTCCCCCCATTCTCCACCGGGGGACTGACGCCCCCGGACCCCCGAAAACAGGA
>NZ_JAQVNX010000009.1:13370-39222 GCF_028702905.1 Methanofollis sp. | reverse complement strand
ACGGCGTCACGGAGAGGAGTTTCCCGCGGGAGGTGGTCTTTTCGGCGGCAGCGGCGAGGTCGGCGAGATGGGCCCCGGCCCAGTCCGCGACCTCCTTGGCATGCACGATGTCGCGGGCGGCAAAGACCGGAGCGCGGGTCATGGCGTCGGAGAGGACCCTGACGTCGGCCCCTCCCGCCTTCGTGATAGCGGAGGCGCCCCTGTTGGCCGAGGCGACGAGCGCGCCCTCTGTCGTCGCGAGGGGGAGCCAGTAGGTGCCTTCCGCGTACTCGCCGTTGATCTTCAGGGGTCCGGCGACGCCTACCGGCACCTGGACGGCGCCGATCATGTTCTCGATGTTCCTCTTCACCACCCTGTCGATGCCGATGGAGAAAGTGCCGAGCGCACCGAGATCGGCCCCGCTCTCACCCTCGATATACTCGCGCCTCACCCTGACGGCCTCTTCGGGCGGGAGTTCGGCCTCCAGGGCGTAGAGTTTGAGAGTTCCATTTTTTAGTCTTGCGAGAGCATCATCCATGAGATCAGTATCGGGATTTTTGGGGATAAAGATGCACGGTGAGGACGGCGACGAGATCTGGTGCCTGCGAGTGGCAAAGAAGCATGCGGAAGAGGCGAGACGGGACCTGATTGCACGTGAACTCCTGGACAGGGCCCACAGGCCGCGGGCCGAGGGGGACGACCTCCTCCTGCCCCTCCTGGAAGAGACGGACGGGGCTGAAAAGGCGGTCTTCGCCGCCTTCCCCAGGCGGGAGGAACTCCCCCGCCACGAACTCGTCGGCGGGATCGCGATCCTCATGGAGGAAGACAGCGACGAGGCCGAACGGGTGCTCCATTCCCGCCCCTCCCTCCACACTGTCCTGTACCCGACAAGCCCGGTGGAGGGGGAGTTCAGGACGCGGGAGTTTGCGATCCTTGCCGGGGAGGAGACGACGCGGACCGTCGTCACCGAGCACGGCCACCGCTTTGCGGTGGACCTTGCGCACGCCTACTTCTCGGCCCGCCTCTCCACGGAGAGGCAGCGTGTACAGTCCGCGATGCGGGAGGGCGAGCGTGTTGTCGACATGTTCGCGGGCGTCGGGCCTTTCGCGATCTCCCTTGCCGACCAGGCCTCCCTGGTCATCGCCGCTGACCTCAACCCCGCGGCCGTCTCCCTGCTCTGCGAGAACATTGCGATGAACAGGAAAAAGAACGTCCTGCCCATGCTCGCCGACGCCGCCCATCTTCCCGGCATCTTCGGTCGGACCTTCGACCGGGTGATCATGAACCTCCCGATGGAGTCCTCCCACTTCCTCTCCGCCGCCTTCGCCCTCTGCAGGCCGGGCGGCACCATCCACTTCTACGCTCTCCAGGACGAGGAAGGGAAGTACCTCGATGCCATCCGCGCCTTCCCTGTTGCGGAGGTCGCCGAGAGACAGGTGCGGAGTTATTCGCCGGCCGAGTGGCACGCGGTGTACGATATCGTGGTCGGGGAATGATCCCCTGTTTCTGGAAAATGGGCTATTTTGTGGCTCTGTAGGGCCATCGCGTAGAGCGATCACTTTACGAAGAGAACTCTGTAGATATCCTGTTCTGGAGTGCCTGTGCCGGGGGACTACCTCGAAAGCCTGATGGCTTTTTCATGCTCCCTTCGGTCGCAGCCACCGGACCTCGAAAATCAAAGATTTTCTCGACCTCCTTCGGTCGTCCCCGCTCAGGATAAGCGTGGATACGGCAATCTCCCTCCTCCGGATGTCCAGTTTGCTCTTCCCCGGGCCTATCTTAAGTTGGGGTCCGGGGGCAGCGCCGCCGGCGTGAAGATGTGGGAAGGGGTGATGATCAGGCGTGCCGCCCCGACCGCAGAATCTTCACCACCGTCTCGCACCGGGGGGCGGCAATTGAACAGTATCCTTCAGGTGCCCTGTTGCAAGGAGAGGAATCAAGTATCCCTCCGCACTCAGGAGAACTGCAACGAGAAATTTTCATCACGTATGCTTGAGCCAGGGGTTCATGCCTGATTCTACAGAGCCATAAAAAGCGCATATCTGGTGGCGCCGCCGCATCCATGACGGCGCCGACTTTTTTGGATCGGAGTTTTGTGTTCTGAAAAAAAGGAGGACTCGGGGCCTTACATCGGCACGAACTTCGTGCCGTAGTAGATGACGCCGCTCTCGCCCTCGGTGCCGAGCCTGCGGAAGACAGACGTGACCGGCATGCCGATATAGGCCTCCTCAGGTGAGCAGACGATCTGCGCCGTCATCCTCGGCCCCTCGTCGAGTTCGACGATGGCAAGGACGTACGGGGTGAGTTTCGCAAACTGGTCGCTTGCCGACCTGATCACCGAGAAGGTCACGATCTTTCCTGTACCCTTGAAGGTGTGCTCGGTGATCTTCCCCTCGCGCCGGCAGGTCGGGCAGAGGTTCCGCGGCGGGAAGAAATACCTGCCGCAGGTCTCGCAGCGCGTCCCCTCCAGGTTGTAGCGCTGCGGGATCTTTCTCCAGAAACGTGGTACCGACATTTCAGTCCCTCCCGAAGATGTGGACGGCGACCGTCGCGCCCGTGCCGCCGACATTGTGGGTCATGCCGATCTCGGCCCCGTCGATCTGCCTCTTTCCGGCCTCGCCGCGGAGCTGAAGGACCGACTCGCAGACCTGTTTGATACCTGTCGCCCCGACAGGGTGGCCGCAGGCCTTCAGCCCGCCGCTCGTGTTCACCGGCAGTTTGCCGCCGAGGGCGGTGATCCCTTCCTCGGTAAGCTTCCCTGCCTCGCCTTTCTTGCAGAACCCGAGATCTTCGATGGCGCAGATCTCGGCGATGGTGAAGCAGTCATGGACTTCCACAAAGTCGATGTCCTTTCTTTCGAGCCCTGCCATCTTGAAGGCCCGGTTGCCCGCGGCCACACTTGCGTCCAGCGTCGATATGTCGCGGCGGTCGTGGAGGGCGATGGTGTCGCTCGCCTGTGCCGTCGCCAGCACCTTGATCGGCGTATCGGTGAACTTCTTCGCTATCTCCAGAGGTGCGACGACCACGGCTGCGGCGCCGTCGGAGATCGGCGAGCAGTCGAAGAGCCGCAGCGGATCCGCGACAAGGGTCGAGTTCAGCACAGTGTCGATGGTGATCTCCTTCTGGAACTGTGCGATCGGGTTCCTTGCGCCGTTGTAGTGGTTCTTCACCGCAACCTGCGCGAGCTGCTCGCGGGTGAGGGGATAGCGGTGCATGTAATCGTTTGCGATCATCGCATACAGACCCGGGAAAGTCGCCCCGACAAAGCCCTCCCACTCGCGGTCTGCAGCGCCGGCAAGGGCGTCTGTGGAGAGGCTCGTGTCCACGTCTGTCATCTTCTCGACGCCCGCGGCGACGACGATGTCTGACATCCCGCTTGCAACCGCGGTCACGGCGTCGCGGAAGGCGAGCCCGCCCGATGCACAGGCCGCCTCGACCCTCGTCGCCGGGATATGTTCGGTCGCAAGACCGGAATAGTCGGCGATAAGGGCGCCGATGTGTTCCTGCTCGATGAACCGGCCGGCACTCATGTTCCCGACGTACATCGCGTCGATCTGTTCACCTGCAAGGTTGGCGTCCTCGATCGCCTGAACGCCTGCCTCGACAATGAGGTTCCTGAAGGAACGGTCCCACCACTCGCCGAATTTGGTGCATCCGATCCCGATAACTGCTACGTCTCTCATTTTTGCACCATGATCTTACCCTTGTGTTTGGCGTACTGTGCGTAATCGAGATAGATCGGGTTGGCCAGGAGTTGCTCCACAGAGGGGGCCGCTGCCCTGTCAAAGACATCTGTGTCCGTGATCCTGTCGGTGACCGTGATGTCGAAGGCGTCGCTCCCTGCACCCGAGCCGAAGGAGGTCACGAAGACGTGGTCGCCGGGCTTTGCGATATCGAGGGTGGCGGCAAGCCCGACCATCGAGGCACCCGAGTAGGTGTTGCCAAGGCGCGGCACCACAAGGCCGGGTGCGATCTGCTCGCGGGTGAAGCCGAGCATGCCGGCGACCCTCTGGGGGAACTTCGCGTTCGGCTGGTGGAAGACCGCATAGTCGTAGTCCGAGGGCTTCGTCCCCATCTGTTCGAGCATCATCAGGGCCGCGCCCTGCACATGCTTGAAGTAGCCGGGGTCGCCGGTGAACCGCCCGCCGTGGCGGGGGTACGCCTGTCCCTCACGCCGCCAGAAGTCGGGCGTATCTGTCGTGTACGAGCAGGTGTGGTTGATCTCGGCGATGGGATCGTCCTTCCCGATGATCATTGTGGCCCCGCCCGCGGCGGCCGTGTACTCCAGGGCGTCGCCGGGCGCGCCCTGCGCCACGTCGGCGCCGACGGCGACGCCGTACCTGACCATGTCGCTCCCGACAAGGCCCATGCAGGTCTGCACGGCTGCCGTGCCGGCCTTGCACGCGAACTCGTAGTCGGCCGCAGTCATCACGGGTGTTGCCTGGATGGCCGCCCCGACCGTTGCCGCCGTCGGTTTGACGGCATAGGGGTGGGACTCTGACCCGACATAGATGGCGCCGATCGCGTCGCGGTCGACGTCTCTCCTGCGGAGTGCGTTGCGTGTCGCCTCGACGGCGATCGTGGCGGTGTCCTCGTCCATGTCAGGGACCGATTTTTCCCTGACTCCGAGGCCACCTGAGATGTCTTTGGGGTTGTCGCCCCAGACCCGGGCGATCTCCTCGACTTTGATCCGGAAGCGGGGTACATATGCCCCGTACGTAATGATGCCTACCATTCCTTTTCCCTCAAGGTGTTGACAATAGATTCGACGTCCATCGATGTGCACAGGACGGTTATCCGGTCCCGTTCAGCGAGGCGGGGAACGAGCGGGTGAACCTGCTCCACCTCCAGTCCCTGGAGGATAACGCAGCGCGGCTTGAAGGGGGTCACCCGGATCGCCACAAAGGGAGATTTCCCGGTCGAGACATTCGTGAAAATGAGTGCACGCTCCGTGCTCCACCCGTAGATCCTGTTGAACTCGTTTGCAGAGAGTTGCAGGATCGCATTGAGGCTGTTGACCACGGTATACCCGAAGATCGAGAGGTCGAGGGTGCCGCAGAGTGCGCGGGCGCCGATGGCCTTCGCGAGATCGGTCAACTGGACTGCGGAGGCGTAGTCGTGGATGTCGTAGATGACATCCTCGTCGATGTTAGTGAAGAGAATTCTCGAAAACCGCTGGATATGTCTGCCGCCGTTCTCCTCGTCGATAGTGAGGATGGCGTCGACGATCTTGCCGACGACGGCGGTTCCGGGGCTTTTTCGCCTTCCTCCCTCATAGTCGGATATGACGGAAGGGGAGACGCCGAGCCTCTCTGAGAGTACCCCCTGGGGGATGTCGAAACTCATGCGCCACTTTTTTAGCGCTTTCCCCGGTGAGTCCGAGAGCGTAATCTCACCTGCCATCTTCTCAGCAAGCTGCGTACGCAGTTCGGAGTTCATGGTTGTAGATATCAATCACGCACATTAAAAAATTAACGAATCGCACATCGACAATCTACGAAATTTTCCGATTGATAACTCATATATAGGATGCATCTCAATTGTGGTGTGTATGATGGATGCAGGAGATCTCCAGTGCCTGAAGGTCGTTGCGCTCATGGGCGGCCTGCGGAGCTCAGCCTGGATGTCCTCACAGTCCCTGGCAAATGCCCTGAACATCAGCCCGCAGACGGCATCCCGTCGCCTGAAGTCACTCGAAGCAACCGGACTGATCACGCGCACCGTCAGGCCTGACGGTCAGTATGTCGCCGTCGCCCCTGCCGGGGAGGAGGAACTGCGGCATGAGTTCTCGGCGTACACGCGGATATTTTCGCCGGAGGGAGGTTACTATATCCTCAAAGGGACAGTGATCAGCGGCCTTGGCGAGGGGCGGTACTATATCGACCACCCCCAGTATCGTGAGCAATTCCTCGAAAAACTTGGATTTGATGCCTATCCCGGCACGCTCAATGTTCGCCTGGACCCTGAAAGTGTCCGGGTGAAGCGCCGCCTGGAAGGGCTGATCTGGATAGGGATCGAGGGCTTCGAGGCCGACGGCAGATCTTTTGGAAACGCACGATGTCTCCCGTGTAGAATCGGGGACTGCCCGGGTGCGATCATCGAGCCCGGACGGAGTCACTACCCTGAAGAGATCATCGAGATCATCTCGCCGGCTCCTTTGCGCGAGACATTTGGACTGCATGACAACGATAGTGTACAGGTGGAGGTTACCCATGATTGAAGACGCATGTGCCGCCCTGAAGGCGGGCAAATTTATTCTGCTCTATGACTTTGACGACCGTGAACGCGAGACCGACCTTGTTATCTGCGCCGAGGCCGTCACCCCGCACGACGTGCTGACGATGCGGAAAGATGGCGGTGGCCTCATCTGTACCGCCGTTCACCCCGAAGCTGCAAAGAGGCTCGGCCTCCCCTTCGCCTCCGACCTGCTCCGCGACTTCGAGGCCGTGGAGCACCTCGGCGACATCCCATACGATCGTAAGAACCACTCGTCCTTCTCGATCTGGGTGAACCACCGGAGCACCTATACCGGCATCCCTGACCGCGACCGTGCGACGACCATCAATGCCATCGCCGACCAGGTACACAAGTCCCTCAACGGCGGCGGGCACGACTTCAAGGCAGAGTTCAGGACTCCCGGCCATGTGGCGCTCCTCCGGGCCGCCGAAGGGTTGCTCGACGTCCGCAGGGGCCAGACCGAGCTTTCGATCGCCCTCGCCGCCATGGCCGGGGTGACCCCGGCCCTTGTCGTCTGCGAGATGCTTGACGACGAGACCGGTCTCGCCCTTTCCAAGGAAGACGCACAGGCCTATGCCCGCGACCATGGTCTGGTTTTCATCGAGGGAAAAGAGGTTCTCGAACAGTGGGAAGAGAGATCTGCCTGATCGTCGCGTTTTTGCTTGTTTGCTTGATCGGGCCTGAAAATTGGGATGCTCACTCCTCCCCATTTTGAAACTGTTCCAAAGTTGTGGCAGGTCTTGATCGAAAAACGTAAAAACTATATGTTCTCGAATTTGAATATTTCATATGAAAAAGGATGCCGTAGCCTACCTTACCACGCGGAAAAGGGGCGACCCGGAGCATCAAAAAGAGATCATTGATGAATTTTGCAAATATCGGTTTACCGTTAATAAATTCTTCAGTGATCATCGAATGACCGGTACCGCCCCCAGGATGCGCGAGGGCTATCAGCAGATGCTTGAATATGCACGGGAAAACAGGGTTGAACACCTTCTTTTTCCTGATCTCCCCGCTCTTGCAAAAAATCTGGAGTTCGAGGTTGAGGAGTTGAGGTCCCTTGTCGAAGAAGGTTTTGTCCCCTACTTTGCGAAGGATGACTTTTTCGGCTACCCTGACGACCCCGAACTCAGGATCATGGCTGTCAGGAATTTTGTCGAGTACATGGCCCCCTGCATGGAGACGATGAAGAAGGCGGCCCGCACTCCGGCACGTCCAGAGTCCGGGCCCCGGGGTACTATCGGGCGGCCACGCGCCCTGAACGACGGGCAGATCGAGGCACTGATCACCGTCCGCCGTTCCGGCACCAGCATCTCCCAGATCTGCCGGATGTTCAGCGTGAGCAGGAGCACGGTATCCAAGATCCTTGCAGAATATCCTGAACTCAAGGGCGAGTGGAAGGGGAAGCGTTCTCCGGCCGAAGGCGTCGAGAGCGAGTAATACTTTTTTTCGAGCGTCACCTTTCCCTTGCGAGAAGGGGAAGGCACGCTCCCTATCGGATCATGGGAAATCCCCGCATGGGGTCAGGGAAGAGTGAACAAGGGATTCAGAAGAGGGCTCTGTAGAATCGGGCATGAACCGAGAGCACACCTCAAGCATACCGCATGAAAATCTCTCATCGCGGTTCTTCGGGATATGGAAGGACCGGCTTTGTAGAAAATCTCATGCTCGGGTTGATGTATCCCCATAATCCTATGAAGAAGAGTGTGAGGTTCCCCCTCCCCAAAAGTTACGCGCCGGGGGCTCCTCGAAAATCTACGATTTTCTCAAGCTCCTTGCAGTCGCATCCCCGGAACCCCGGGATTGCGGTAGGGGTGGGAAGGCAGCGGGCTGATCATTCAAAAGGTGTTTCAGTCATCTGCATATCAGTTATTTGGGGGGCTCAATGCGATCAAATCATCATTCAAACCTGGAGAGCCGATATTCTGGATCATTTTCATGGTAAACCCTTATATTGAGGGTTTTCCCTGAGTCTGATCGGGGCAATTTCCAACCCCGCTCCCTTCCCCTCCCCGGCAGCGGGGGGAGCCGGGAGGAGGAACATTACCTGCAATCATAACCGGGGCTCTGGGGGCGTTGAGTCCTGTCGGATTCCACTCTGTTCTGCCCACGGCCGCCGGTATGCCCGGATCGCCGGATCTCCGTGATATGGCCCTGAACAAGAGGTGGGACCCCCCGATTAGAGGCAAATGCAGACGTATTCGACCCGGGCCGTGTCTCGCGGGGCCACACCCTCCTGCCCTACAGGCACCACAGGGATAGGATCTGGGGCCTTCCTGAGTGCAAAGGACCAAAAAAAGTTTAGATGGTGATCTGGGCAAGCGCCTCATAGGCCATCCGGCGGTACACGTCGAGATTTGTGGCGTAGTGCTCCCCGGCAAGCTTCGAGTCCTCGGTCGTCCCGAAGGTTTCGAGCCTTTTCAGGGTGCTCTCGGCGGCGTCAAGGACCCAGCAGTTCCTCATCTCCTTGTCGACGACCGTCACCGACTCGGCCCGCACCGAGACGAAGACCCGGCCGTCTGGCGCTTCGTAGACGCTCGGCTTTCCGACGACTGCGACGAATGCCGGAGGATCGATCTTCGAGACCTGCGTCATCGCCTCCTGCTGGAAGGAACTGGCGGAGACAAAGAAGGTCCCTGTCGGGTCGGAGACGCGGATCTGGTAGAAGATGTTCTGGTCGCCCCGCTTTTCCTTCTGGGTCATCGACCCGATGATCAAGACCCTGTTGCACCTCTCCCCTGTCGGGAGGAGGACATAGGTCGGGCTCTTCTCGTCCTCTCCGTCCTTGAAGTGGTAATGTGCCTCGCGCAGTTCGGCCGCGAAGACCCTGCGTGCCGGCTCGCGCTGGTAGCGCGGCGTGAAACGACTTTCACTCTGCATGTGACTCGCCTCCGATCTGGTTGAGAAGTTCTGTATGCCGGTCTGTATCAAAGGAGAGTGGTCTGCATTCCTTTACAAGGAGAGTGTCGCCGAGGTCGCTCCCTGAACAGGCGAAGTAGCGGCCCATCACGGCATCCCTGATCTTGTAGAAGACGTCGTCCAGCCCGAGGGGGCTCTCCTGGGCGATAGTTACCGCCTCGTCGAGAGAAAGCCCGGTGACCGCCTCGACGACATCCTTCTGCATGAGGATATTGTGTGCCGTCGTCCCGTCGTCGAGCACCCCCTTGATCCTGATATCATATCTGAAGTTGTCCTGGACCTCGTGGACAGGGCAGTAGTTCCGCTTCGAGAGGACGCGGTTGCACCCCTCCACAGGGCAGCGCTTGACAAGGCCCGATCCCGGACCTACATTCACGATAGCCCCTGTGACGGTGGCCGCGCCGGTTCCGACGGTGATCTCGGCCTCTTCGTCAGGGAAACACTTTGCGCCGTTGAGGGTGATGGAAAGCCGCCCCTGGTACTCGTCCACAGCTGCGTAGAAGATGTTATAGACCATCCCCGGTTCGAGCCGCTCCATGCCCTCCTCTTTCCAGATGGTGAACTTGATCGTGCCCGACTCGTCGCCGACGATGCCGGTCTGGAGGATCCGCTCGTGCCGCGCTTCCCATTCCTGGACCATCTTCACCTTCACGCTGGCGACGCCCGGCCGCAGGTCGGAGATCCTGACCATTTGCGGCATGATCGGGACCTCCTTCTCGATCGCCGTGATCGTCGTCCCGCTGTGGAAGTTCAGTTTCGGCGTGCCGCGGTACTCGTCCACGACCGCGGACTCGATCCTGTACCACTGCCCCTCTTCCATCTGGGGCGCCTTTGCCCTTTCCCAGGCCGTGAACTGGATCGCGCCCGTAGCGTCGGCGATGGTCCCGCTCTGGCTGATCGCGGCTGAGGCCGGCTTTGCGACACCGACGATCTTCCCCTCTACAGTCGCCCATTCGCCAGGAAGAAGAGACCCGATCTCGCGCATCTCTGAGGACGCGGCCGGCATGGACGCGAGGTTGTGATCGCGTGCGAGGTTCTCGGAGACAGTCTTCTCAGCCTCAGTGAGGTTGACGCCGAAGTCCTCGACGAGGGTTCGGAGTTTCTTTTCCGCCTCTGCGGGGTCGATTTTGACCTTCTGCGACTCGAACTTTCGGGAGATTCTTTGTGCTGCTTCAGATAGATCCATCTACATCTCCAGATGAGCATTGTCACCGCCCGATATAAAGTGTGAGGGGCGGAGGGTGAAAGTTGGTACAGGCCCCCTGTTGCACTTTTAAGTACTGGAGCGACCAACCTCTGGGTATGGCGATTACCGCTGACAGTACGATCCTGGAACTCCTCCAGGCAAAGCCCGAAGCTGCGGAAGTCCTGATGCGTTTCGGCATGGGGTGCCTTGGCTGCGCCATTGGCAGAGGCGAGAGCATCCGGCAGGCCGCGGATGCCCACGGGATCCCGCTCGAAGAACTCGTTGCCGCGCTCGGCATCCAGGAGTAAAATTATTTTTCCGGCTTCCCTCTGAGGGAAGTCCGGTATTTTTTCAGTTCTCCGAGCGAAGCCTCGGGGTTCCGCCGCAGGTATGCGGCGACCGCGGGCTCGTGGAGGAGGGTGCAGCGGCTGCAACTCCAGACCGTTCCGCATGACGAACTTTCGACCTCATCGCCGAGGTCCCTATCCCCGCAGGGGTAGAACGGGCAGTAACAAAAGTCGCAGGTCTGCCCGGGGAAGTGACAGGGATAGTAGGGACACCCTTCAGGCCGCCATTCAACCCAGTGGTCGCCCCCGTACCGGGAAAAAATGAAAAATGATGGTTTATCCCGGACAATCCTCTCCTGCTGGCGGGCAAGCGCCTCCTGCACTCCCTGGAGGACGGCGGCATAGACCCGCCTGCCGATCCCGGTAAAGGTGCCTGCATAGGTGTGGGCCGTCTCACCCTCGCAGGCGACCGCCACCGCATCGGTGGTCGTGCCGGTGAAGTCGTACCCCATCAACCTGAGTGCCTGCGCCTTTGCCTCCGTGGCGGTGATGATCGTCTCCAGGAGGGCGCCGTCGGAGAGGCCCTCCCGCGAGGTTACGATGATATTGATCGTGTGGGGGCGCCCGGGGTCAGGGTCAGGGTCGGGGTTCGGGTTCGTGACGCCTGCCGTGACAAAAGCCGTGATAAAATCGTACTGCAGGACACAGAGATACTGCATCGGGACAGCGGTCAGGAGGCCGAAGAAGTCGCCGCCGATCCCGGCCAAGGCAGCGATCTCCCGGAGATAGCGCGGGGGGTCGGCATGGTCGAAATTTTCCGGGACCGTGTGATTGAATATCGTCGACACTCCCCTGACCCCGCCGCCGATCCCGGTGCTCGCGGCCCTGAAGGTTCCCCGCACAAAAAGGGTGTCACGGGTGTGGTAATATCTCATGCAACGGTGTACCTGACCCTATCTTTGAGTTCCTGCTGTTTCCCGGCATTCCAGCCGGAGACGTCCTGAAGGTATCCGGTGACCCGGCTGATCTGGGTGACGTCATGGGAGCCGCATTCCGGGCAGACCGGGGCACCGCAAAGGGGGCAGTACTCGATCCCCGAGACGATCTCGTGGGAACAGTGGGTGTGGTCGAGGGGGCACATGATCTCAAGCTGGGTCTCGCCGCAGACCGGGCAGGGATCGGTTCCGACCACATGGTTGCAGGTGTGGCACTTGTACCTGCGCTCCTCGACCGGGATGTCAGACAAAGTCCTGTATTTTTTTGCCAGCGCCAGTTGCTCGTCGCTCCACTGCATGCTTAATCCTTCCTGCTGAAATTATTAAAGGGTGCTTCTTTCGGCCGGTTGCCAACGATAATCATAGAATGGTCGGTTCCTGCCTCCCATATCCTCAGATCGTAAGTTTTTATAATGTTATATTGTTACCCTATACCTATGCATTTAATGAATCCCGTTATCAGCCATCACAGGGGATTGAAAAAGGGGGAAAGGAATTATAACAGACTCTTCCTGCTCGCCACCCTCCTTCTTCTCTTCGGATGTGCGGTTCCGGCTTCTGCCGCTGTCTTCTCTCATGGAGGAAACGGATCCGGCGTCCCCGGTCTGCCTTCCCTGCTGGGGCCGGCCTCAGAAAACGAGGAACCTGCCCCTGTGATGACCGCGGTCGTTGAAGACATGGATCCCCTCTCCCTTTATGCGGCTCAGGCCCGGGGGGCCGTGGACGAGATCTCGGATTCTCTCGCGTCCGCCGGGAATGGTACGGGCGTGTCCGATGTCACTGCCTTTCCCCTCATCACTGACCCGGATCTTGCTGATCCCGGTTATCTGGCGCGCCCGATGGGCGTGAAGGTCGAGGTCGTTTGCCCGGCCGAAGGCAACCACCTCCAGAATACCCTGTGGTGGTACGAAAAGGATGCGACGACGATTGCCAGGGCCCTCTATGGGGGGGAGATAAAGGAGAAGCCCGGCTTTGTCGCCGTCGTCTTCAGGAAGGCTGACGGGAAGGGCACCTGCATAAAACTCGTCCTGAATGCGGTCGACGTCTCCACACCCCTCCTCACGAAAGATGATACCTATATCCGGAATATCGACTGGTCTGTGGCGGAGATCGCGAAGGGGGTGTCGATCGCCGGCTACGAACCACCTGAATCCGCAGCACAGGGGTCGGCGGGGGCTGGAAGCGACGCATCATCCCGGGCTATGGCTGCTGATGCCCTGAAGGCCGAGGTTGCCGACGGTACAAACGTGATGACTGGAAAGATCAGCGAGATCTCCCGTGCAGCAGAGATGGAGGACTATGCCGCGGTTGCCCGGTTCTCCGACGAACTTATCGGCATTGCCCGGGACCGGGAAAAGACCATCCAGTCCTGCACTGTCCCGCCCGAGTGCGCCCCTGCCTTCAGCGAATACGGTGCAGGGCTCGGGAAGTACCAGGAGGCGGGGTCTCTCCTCTGGTACGGTGCGACCTTCAGTGATGCCGACGCGTTTGCCCGCGGGAATGATTGCCTCGTCCAGGGTCAGGCCCGCCTTAACTGCGCCCTTGAACGTCTCTCTCTTTCGGCGCCTGCTCTGAATACGCAGGTGATCACCGCGCAGTCTCTGTACCCCAGCGCTCTCGCTCCCCTGGGTCGGTACAAATTCAAGGATGCGCCTGAGGGGAACACGATCTCGGTGAAGGTCGGACCGGTCACACATCTGGACCGGTACACCACGGAGAAGGGCGGCATAGTGACCGAACACCTGTCGCCGTATGGGAAGGAATTCCTCTGCGTTCTCGTGGAGATCAACCATCTCGGGTACGGAGGCAAGGGTAGCCAGAAGTTCAAAACCCCGAAAGCATCGGCGTTTACACTCCTTCTCGGCGGCGACAGGTACCTCCCGAAGCAGCCTGAAACCTCCTATGTCGAGTGCGTCGGTTCCGTCTACTCTGATGTGACCCTCAACCGCAAGGACCGGGTCGTCGGGTATCTCGTCTACGAGGTCCCGGTTTCTTCTGACCCCGCGTCTGGATATCTTGAAGCCAACCTCGGCAAGGGCGGTTCTCCCATCTGGAGACTGGGCTGATCGGGCCTCAAAAAATACTATTCTTTTTTTGAAATATTTTGCACACCTGGCTGTCACCGGGTGCCGGAGCGGTGTTCTGCCCTGGTGGTGAGAATTGATGGTAAAAGTGATGGTGGTCAGGCAGGGACAGGCCCTGCCTGCCGCCTCAGAGGACTCATAGGGTTCGTCAGCGCCGGATGTTCCGGCTCGGAACGGTCGTTCTCATCATCGGCGGTAGGGTGCGTAGGCCCGTGCTGCGGCTGCCGGGTCTGCCGCGCCATAGATGGCCCGGCCGACGATCATGCCGTCGACGAGGGGTGCGACCTCTGCGGGGTCGCCGCCCTGTGCCCCGATGCCCGGGGAAAGGATCTTCTTTTTTCCGATGAGGGCGCGGAGGGCCTTCACTCTTTCGGGCCGCGTCGCCGGCGCGATGATACCGTCGGCGCCGGTCTGTGCGACGATCTTGCAGAGCCGCTCGGGCACGCCCTCGGAGAAGAAGGTGAGCGCGCCGGGGTGGCTCATCTCGGCGACGACATAGCACTCCCCGTCGTGGGCATGGGCGGCGTCGACACAGGCGGCGACAGAGTCAGGGCCAGGGAAGCCCTGGGCGATCACCGCGGAGAAACCGGCCGCGAAGGCCTGCTCGCAGATGAGGGTGTTGGTATTCGGGATATCGGCGACCTTGAAGTCGGCGATGAGGGGAAGCCCGAGGCCTGCGAGGTCGCGGGCGATACCGAGGCCGGCCGCGAGGACGAGGGGGTAGCCGATCTTGATTGCATCGACTTCCCTTGCGCAGGCCGCTGCGATGGTGAGTGCGGATGCCCGTTCGGTAACGTCGAGGGAGAGGACGAGGTCAGTCATGTTCCAGCCTCTCCAGGACTGCTGCGGCGATGAGGGGGAGGTTGATCGTCGCATCGCCATAGACGGTGATTGCGGCCGCGTCTTCGTTGATCTTGCCCCATGACTGAGCTTCGGAGAGCGTGGCGCCGGAGAGACCGCCGAGGTCAGGGCGGTCGCCGGTGAGCTGGATCGCGTAGTCGAAGCCCGAGGGGGTGATCATCTTGTTCTGGAAGATGAAGTTCTTCGGGACGCCGCCGCCGACAAGGAAGGCGCCGGCGTGTTCGGCTGCATAGCAGCGGTCGATGATGTCGTGCATGTCGCCGAAGGTGTCGACGACGATGTGGTGAGTCTGGTTGTAGAACCAGAACTGCATGCCGAGCATCGAGTCCTGGACCGCCGGGCAGAAGACAGGGACGTCGTTCTTTGCCGCGGTTGCGAGGATGCCGTGGTCGAGGTGCTCACCGATGTGGCGGAGGAGGCCTGAGATGGTGATCACGGATTTATCCGGGATATCGGAGAGGCAGTCCTGCATGAACTCCTCGAAACGGATGAAGGCCTCGTCGGGGAGGAAGATGTCGTAGATGCGGTTGATCTCCTCTTCTCTCAGTTTGATGTCATCGCAGGTCGAGGTGCCGTGGTAGTGGTGGCAGCCGATCGCCTCGATCGTGTCGTGGGTGAGGTTTGCCCCGGTCGAAACGAGGATGTCGATGTGTCCCTTCTCGATGAGTTCGCTGACGATCCCGCCCATGCCGGCAGGGACCATCGCCCCGGCAAGCCCGAAGTACTTCGTCGCCTTCTCGTCCCGGAGCATTTTTTCGTATATGTCGGCCGCTTTTGCGAGTGCTCCCCCGTTGTAGGCTCCTGCTCCGCCAATTGCGAGGACAAGTTCGTTTGCCGTCATCCCTGCCGAAAGTCTGACCTGTCTGACAGGATCGCCGCATTCATCCAAGTTGCATTCCATAGGGCACCAGATTCCTTATGATATTGTCCTGCAATCCATTAACAGTTTTGACCCGGGACACTGTCATGAAAAGAGGCGTGAGGTGGATCAAAAAAATATGGCGGTGTATCTCAGATCCCCCCACGGTTCTGCGGTGTCGGGCGGCGACGTCCCGCATCATGCAGTATCTATATGGAGATTCAGGGGAGGTGAAGCCCTTTTCTCCCCTATGATTGATGTAGTCCTTTTCCTGTAGGGCCCGGGTCCGTGCCGGCCCCTGGTGTCCATGCTGGTGCTTCTCAGGTACGAACTGAAGATGGTGGTGTGTCTAATGCTTGCGTGCCTTACATCGCAGACCGATAGATGGCCGCGATCTCGTCCTTTGTGGCCCGGCGCGGGTTGGTCAGGCCACAGATGTCTTTCATGGCATTGTCCACCAGGGTCGGGATGTCCTCCTCCTTTGCACCGAGTTCCTTCACTCCCGCCGGGATACCGACGTCGACCGAGAGTTTCTTGATGGCATCGATCGCCTTGTCGGCCGCTTCGATGGTGGAGAGCCCTTCGACGTTCTCGCCGAGTGCCTTGGCGATGTCGACGAAGCGCTCGGGTGCTGCGATGAGGTTGAACTTCTCGACGTGCGGCAGGAGAATGGCGTTGCAGACGCCGTGTGGCAGGTTGTAGAAGCCTCCGAGCTGGTGGGCCATCGCGTGGACATAGCCGAGGCTGGCATTGTTGAAGGCGATGCCCGCGAGGTACTCGGCATGGGCCATCATATCGCGGGCGACCATGTCGTCACCATTGGCGACGGCAGGCCGGAGGTACTTCGAGATGATCTCTATTGCCTTGATGGCTGCTGCGTCCGTGGTCGGGGTGGCAATGGTGGAGACGTAGGCCTCGACTGCGTGGGTGAGGGCGTCCATGCCTGTGGCGGCGGTGAGTGCGGGCGGCATGCTCTTCATCAGTTCGGGGTCGTTGATCGCGACATTGGCGTTCATCTTCCAGTCGACGAGGGCCATCTTGACGTGCCTGCGGGTGTCGGTGATGACGGCGAAGTTGGTCATCTCCGAGGCGGTACCCGCCGTGGTGTTGACGGTGATGAAGGGCGGCAGGGCCTTGGGGACCTTTCCAGCGCCTTCGTAGTCGTAGATCGTCCCACCGTTGGTGGCGATGATCCCGACGCCCTTGGCGCAGTCCATCGGGGACCCGCCGCCGACGGCGACGATCATGTCGCAGCCTTCCTTTGCGTACATCTTAGCACCTTCGTGGACAGAGACGTCAGTCGGGTTTGGCTCAGCGCCGGCGAAGATTGCCGATGCAACGCCTGATGCCTGAAGGAGGTCGGCGATGTTCTTGTTCAGTGCCTGACCATGCTTGCCCTTGCCAGAGACGATCAAGGCCTTCTTGGCGTTGAGCATCTTTGCCCAGGTTCCGATCTCCTTGACTGCTCCAGCGCCCATGAGGGCAACTACCGGGTTCAGATATGTGTATACCATATTTGCCACTCCATTGAGGGCACCATTCCTGGCGCCCTATGAATCAACCCTTCCTGTCAGGGGATATAAAATGTACTGGTTTAATCTCAGGCCTATGTCCTTTTATATGATTTATTTATAATTATTAATCCTTAAATTTTATATCTGGCCAATAAACGGGGTCTGATTTGTGAAAGATGTCATGCATATGGCAATTTGAATCATCATGGTTTATTATGCATATTTTCTGTCTCTGTGCCTATCTGATATAATAAATCGTGACAAATGCCCGATTCGGGGCTGAAAATCCTGTATTTCTGGGGTGGGTGTGATCCTGATCCCTGCGCTCCCCCCGGGATCAGTGGGGACCGTCTGTTCTCTCCCCTGTCTTCCCTGTTCTGGCTGTCCGGGGACGGCTCCGGGGTCTCGGGATCAGATAAAAAATCGATTTTATGTGGTGCGGCCAGAGGCGGTGCAGAAAAAAGAAGGGTTTCTGGTTTTATTTGAAGTAGACGCCGACATCACGCAGTTTTCCGAAACGTGCGATGTTGATGACGAGAGGCGTGATGGCCTCGACGTACGGTGAGACGGCGAGGGGGCCGGCGTCCACGGCCTTGAGCTCTGAGATCGAGTTGACGAGTTCCATGACCTCTGCCTTGGCATCGGCATGGTCAGAGCAGACACAGACCGAGTAGTCGAGGGGTTCGGAGAGCTGCTGCCACTTGCCGGCAGGGATGTTGTTGAAGGCCGCGACGATCTTCGAGTTGGGCAGGAGTTTCTGGAGTTTCAGGGCCGCAGATCCCTCCTCGGGCGGGTTGTACTTGAAGAAGTCGGCCCTGACCATCGGGTTCATCAGGCTGATGACCGTCTTGCCCTCGAGGCCCTGGAGGGACTCGATCGTCCTCTCCAGATTCTCTGCCGGGATGGAGAAGACGACGACATCAGCCTGGTCGACGACGCCCTGGTTCGTGGTCGGGACGAGGTCGAAGGGGAGGCCGAGCACTTTGAGCGCATAACTGCAGAGTTCGCAGGCCGCCTGGGCCTTCTCCTCAAGCCTGGACCCGATATAGACGGTCTGGTTCTGTGAGAGCCGCAGTGCCATTCCCTGTCCGATGCCACCGGTGCCACCGATGATTCCTACTTTCATGGTCGATGCGTATTTCACCGGTTGTTATTAGTGTTTCCGATTGGTAATCTTTCCAATATGCCTAAATAGACCGTAAAAATTGTGAAGAATCCTGAAAATATATGTTCCAACCTTTTATCGACAATCAGAATGGGATGTGGGCTCTGATTGATATCGAATCCCTTATATCCCCCTGGCCAGTGGCAGGGCCTTTCAGCCTCACCCTCGTCGGTGCTGGTCGGTAAAATATGCTCATATGTGGGCCGGATCGGGTGCGCGCCCGGCCCATGGGGGATTTGTGCTGCCGGCCCCATGGCTTTTTCCTGAATGGGCAAAGGAGATATTTTCAATTTTGTGTATTATTATATAAATAAGATATATCATTTATACTGTTTAATCATGAAAAATACCGATTTCTATGGCCTGATCAACAGGTGTAAATACTTGTGGGTTTTTGATTAATTAAACCCAATTCATATCAATATCAAGGAGGGTTGAAAACGACAGAGACACAGGAACAAGTGCCAACGGTGCGGCAGGTAATTGGGACCTATCCAGCGGAACCAAGGTATCTGCTTGCAGCGTTGCAGGATATCCAGGCACAATACAGTTATATCTCGGTCGAATCGATGCGGGAAGTCGCCGATTATCTTGGCGTCCCTGAAAGCCGGGTTTTTAGCGTCGCCACGTTTTATCAGGCCCTGAGCCTTGTCCCCCAGGGCAAGAAGGTTGTCAAGGTCTGCAATGGGACGGCGTGCCACCTTCGCGGTGCGCCCGGCCTTGTCGATGCAATCGAGAAAGAACTCGGCGTCAAGAATGGTGAGACGACCCCTGACGGGATCTTCACCATTCAGACGGTGAACTGCCTGGGCGCATGTGCGATGGCGCCTGTCATCATGATCAACGAGCGGGTCTATGGGAAGGTGACCATCTCCCGGATCCCGGAGATCATCGAGGAGGAGAGGAAAGATGCGCTTCGCAATGATTAAAGACCTTGAAGACCACCGGGCCGGCCTCATCGCCGGAGAACCCGATATCCCGTACATCCGGGTCTGTGCAGGTCCAGGATGCCTTGCGAACGGGAGCATGAACATCTACAACGCCCTCCTCGCCTATGTGGATGAGAAGGGGTTGAAAGTGGATGTGGACCTGAAGGCCGAGGCGACTGGTTGCCAGGGCTTCTGCGAACGCGGGCCTCTTGTCATGCTCAGCCTGAAGAGGGGCGAGGACGAGATCTTCTACCAGCATGTCAGGGAGAAGGACGTCCCTGATATCATAGAAAAGACCGTCCTTACCGGTGAACTCGTGCAGAGGCTCCTGTACCGCGACCCGGCGAAGAAGCAGACTGTCACGTCGCCGGACGGGATCCCGTTTTATTCCCATCAGAGGCATGTCGTTCTGAAGAACCTCGGGCGGATCAACCCCCTTTCTCTTGACGACGCGATCCGGGCCGGCGTCTATGCCGGGCTCGGCCGGGCGCTCGCCATGGAGCCTGCGGAGGTCGTGAAGGTCGTGAAGGACTCCGGCCTCCGCGGACGCGGCGGCGGCGGTTTCCCGACAGGGGTGAAATGGGAGTCTGCGGCGATCGTCGACGCCCCGCAGAAGTTTGTCGTCGTGAACGGCGACGAGGGCGACCCCGGTGCGTTCATGGACCGTGCGGTGATGGAGGGCGACCCCCACACGATGCTCGAAGGCCTTGCCATCGGCGGCTATGCGATCGGTGCCACTCGTGGCATTATCTATGTGAGAAACGAATACCCCCTCGCCGTCGAGCACCTCCGCGTCGCCATCGACCAGGCGCGGGAGGTCGGCCTCCTCGGGAAGAACATTCTCGGCAGCGGCTTCGACTTCGAGATCGAGATCGTGCGGGGCGGCGGCGCCTTTGTCTGCGGCGAGTCCACGGCCCTGATGACCTCAATCGAAGGGCGGGCCGGTGTGCCGCGGGTGAAATATATCCGTTCCACCGAGAAGGGTCTCTGGGACCTGCCTGCGGTCCTCAACAATGTCGAGACCTGGGCCAATGTCCCGCAGATCCTGCTCAACGGGGCCGACTGGTTCAGGGCCATGGGCACACCGAAGAGCACGGGCACGAAGGTCTTCTCTCTTGTCGGCAAGGTCAAGAACAGCGGCCTTGTCGAGGTCCCGATGGGCACGACCCTGCGGACGATCATCTTCGAGATCGGCGGCGGGGTGCTGAATGACCGCACGTTCAAGGCCGTGCAGACCGGCGGCCCCTCGGGCGGCTGTCTACCGGCGAGCGAACTCGACCGCCCTGTGGACTTCGACCAGCTCAAGGCCGCGGGCTCGATGATGGGTTCTGGCGGCATGATCGTGATGGACGACCACACCTGCATGGTCAATGTCGCCCAGTACTTCGTCGACTTCCTGGTGGAGGAGTCGTGCGGTAAATGCACGCCCTGCCGCGAAGGGTTGAAGGCGATGCAGGGCCTCCTCCACGGCCTCACCTCGGGCACGGCCCGGCCTGGCGACACCGTCCTCCTGAAGGAGATCGCGGAAAATGTCAGGGACACCGCGCTCTGCGGCCTCGGGAAGACGGCGGCGAACCCTGTCCTCTCGACGATGCACTGGTTCCCCGAGGAGTACGAGGAGCACGAGAAGGAGGGCTTCTGCCGTGCAGGCGTCTGCAAAGGCCTCTACGCCCTGGAGATAGATCCAGAGGTCTGTACAGGCTGCACCCTCTGTGCAAAGGTCTGTCCTGTCAATGCGGCAACCGGCGAAAAGAAAGAGCCCCATGTCATCGACAGGAAGGCCTGTGTCACCTGCGGCTCGTGCCTGGACGTGTGCCGTTTCAAGGCGATCAAGGTTGTGCGGAGGGGTGAGTGATCATGATTGACGTGACAATTGACGGGCAGAAAATAGAGGTTGAGAAAGGTACGACCGCCCTGGAGGCGGCCCGTGCCCTGGGCATCGAGATCCCGACCCTCTGCAACCATCCGGGCCTGCCGCCTGACGGCAACTGCCGCCTCTGCCAGGTGGAGGTCATCGACCGGGGGAGAAAGAGCCTTGCCATCTCCTGCATGTACCCGATCCAGAGGCCTGTGGAGATCCTCACCGACACCGGGGACGTGAGGAGAGCGAGGAAATTTGTCATCCAGCTCCTTCTTGCCCGTGCGCCAAAGTCGCCCGTCCTCCAGAGGCTGGCCGACCAGTACGGCGCCGAGCCCCTGGACGAGCGTTTTGTCCAGACCGGAGAGATCGATCTCTGCATCAGGTGCGGCAGGTGTGTGCGTGCCTGCGCCGAACTCGGCCCCGACGCCATCGACTTCGTCTGGCGCGGCTGGGATAAAGAGGTGAACACCCCCTTTGGGGAGCTCTCCAGGACCTGCACGGGCTGCGGCTCGTGTGCCGAGGTCTGTCCGACAGGTGCGATCCTGATCACCGAGAAGGGAGGGACACGGACCATCTGGGGCCGCACCTTCGAGCTCGTGGCCTGCGAGATCTGCGGCGATCTTTTTGCGACAAAAGAGCAGCTCGAAGCGGCGAAGCCTGAGTTCGAGCAGAAAGACGCGAGGATCCTCTGCCCGCGGTGCCGCAAGGTCGCGGAGGCAAGGGCCATCGCCCTCTCCGGTGGAGCGCAGGACGGGGATGTGTGAAGGGTTAATCAAACCCCCTCTTACCTTCCGGGAATGTAATGGCTGGATATTAACAAAATCCACATAATCTTTCATTAAAAATTGAATTTTCGTCCTGATAATGGACAACCATTATAGAAATGTTTAAACGTGGTTCCCTCTTAAAGGTCGATTATAGGAGTGTATTACAATGGAGAAAACTGAGAGCCTGCTGCTGATCACCCCTGAGCGGTGCATCGGCTGTGGGACCTGCGAACTGGCATGCTCGCTCGGGCATGTGGGTGAATTCAAGCCGACCGTCTCGAACATCTCTGTCCTCAGGTTTGAGGCCGGAGTGAATGTGCCGATGACCTGCCTGCAGTGCGACAAGCCTGCATGCGTCGCCGCCTGCAGGACGGGCGCCCTTCACAAGGACGTCGAGACCGGCCTTGTCGGTATCGACGGTGCCAGGTGCATCGGGTGCCGGATGTGCGTGATGGCCTGCCCCTTCGGCAACATCGCATACAGCGCTGCGGCAAAGCATCCGCTGAAGTGCGACCAGTGTGGCGGCAGCCCGATGTGCGCCGAGTTCTGCCCGGCAAAGGCCATCGAGTACCTGCCGGCCGACACGGCGACAGTCCAGAGGAAGAAGGCATTTTCGGCAAAAATTGCTGCCGGTCTCTCGGAGGTGAATGTATAATGTATGGCTGGACAGGAACAGTGCTCCGTGTCAACCTGACTGAGGGCACGATCACGAAGGAACCTCTCGACAAGGACGCCGCAGAGAACTACATCGGCGGCAGGGGCCTTGGCGAGAAGTACTTCATGGACGAGGTCGACCCGAAGGTGGACGCCCTCTCGCCCGAGAACAAACTCATCTTTGCGACCGGCCCCCTGACAGGGACGATGGGCATCTCGACAGGGCGCTACGATGTCGTCGCCAAGGGCCCGTTGAACGACACCCTCGCTTCCTCGAACTCGGGCGGCTACTTCGGCCCGCAGATCAAATACGCGGGATATGATCTCATCATCTTCGAGGGAAAGGCTGCAAAGCCGGTCTATCTCTGGATCAACAACGACAAAGTCGAACTCCGCGACGCCTCCCACCTCTGGGGGAAGACTGTCTACGAGACTGACGACGCCGTGAAGGCCGAAACCGATCCCGAAGCGGAGGTCTCCTGTATCGGCCCGGCAGGCGAGAAACTCGTCCTCTACTCCTGCATCATGAACGACAAGCACCGTGCGGCCGGGCGGACCGGCATCGGTGCGGTGATGGGTTCCAAGAATCTCAAGGCCCTCGCCGTCCGCGGCACAGGCGGGATCAAGATCGCTGACAAGGAAGGTTTCCTCGGTGCTGTCCGCACTGCACGGAAGAAGATCGCGGACAACCCGGTTACATCCCAGGGCCTGCCGACTTTCGGCTCCAACATCCTGGTCAATATCATCAACGAGAGCGGTGCGCTTCCGACAAAGAACTGGCGCGAGGCCTATGATCCCAATGCTGACAGGATTTCGGGCGAGACCCTCACCAAGAACCATCTCCTCCACAACAAGGGTTGTTCGGCCTGTGTCATCGGGTGCGGGCGTGTTGCCCGGGCCCGGGGCAAATACAACGAAATCGGTGAAGGCCCTGAATACGAATCAGCCTGGTGCTTCGGCTCTGACTGCGGTATCCACGACATGGACGCCGTTCTGAAGGCGAACTTCCTCTGCAACGAACTCGGGCTGGACACCATCACGATGGGCTCGACGATCGCGTGTGCGATGGAACTCGTCGACATCGGTGCCCTGGACCCGGCAAAGACCGGTTACGACCTCAAATTCGGCAATGCCGATGCGATGGTCGCCCTGACCCGCGCCACCGCCTACCGCGAGGGCTTCGGCGACGAACTCGCCGCGGGCTCGTACCGCCTTGCCACGAAGTACGGCCACCCCGAACTCTCGATGACCGTCAAGAAACAGGAGATGCCGGCCTATGACCCGCGTGCGATTCAGGGCATCGGTCTGGAGTACGCCACCTCGAACCGCGGCGGTTGCCATGTGCGGGGCTACACCATCTCGCCCGAGGTGCTCGGCCTGCCCATGAAGATTGACCCCTCTGTCATCGAAGGGAAGCCCGAGATCCTCAAGATCTTCCAGGACCTCACCGGTGCCCTCTCTGCCTCGGGGACCTGCCTCTTTGCCTCCTTTGCGATCGGCGCCGACGAGATCGCCGCTGAACTGAAGGCGGCGACAGGGATAGACTACACCACCGAGAAGGTCATGGAGATCGGCGAGCGTATCTACAACCTGGAGCGGATGTTCATCGTGAAGAACGGCTACTCCGGGAAGGACGACGTCCTCCCCCCGAGGCTTCTCAACGACCCGATCCCGGCCGGGCCGGCAAAGGGCGGGGTCAACCGTCTCCCTGAGATGCTGCCGCACTACTATGCGATCCGGGGTTGGGACGAGAACGGCATCCCGAACAAGAAAAAACTGGAAGAACTCGGCCTGGCAGACCTGGCCTGAGCCCCTCTTTTTTGCTCTTCACAGGTTCTGTCGGCCCGAACGGCGCAGTTCCTCCTGAAAATCTCTTTATCTGGCCCTGATAGTACGGGCCTCTTACATCGCCTCTTTGTAGATGGCCATGACCTCTTCCTTGGTCGCTTTACGCGGGTTGGTGAAGTTGCAGATGTCCTTCATCGCGTTCTCGGCAAGGGTCGGGATGTCCTCCTCCTTGGCGCCGAGTTGTTTCACCCCTGCCGGGATGCCGATATCCGCGGAGAGCGTCCGTATGGCGTTGATGGCCTTGTTTGCTGCCTCGATGGTGGAGAGCCCTTCGACGTTCTCGCCGAGCGCCTTGGCGATGTCGACAAAGCGGTCGGGTGCTGCGATGAGGTTGAACTTCTCGACGTGCGGCAGGAGGATGGCGTTGCAGACGCCGTGCGGCAGGTTGTAGAAGCCGCCGAGCTGGTGGGCCATCGAGTGGACATAGCCAAGGCTGGCATTGTTGAAGGCGATGCCTGCGAGGTACTCGGCATGGGCCATCATGTCGCGGGCATGGATATCGTCGCCGTTGGCGACGGCCGGCCTGAGCCACTTGCCGATGAGATGGATAGCCATCAGAGCTGCGGCGTCTGTGGTCGGTGTTGCGATGGTGGAGACATAGGCCTCGACTGCGTGGGTGAGGGCGTCCATGCCTGTGGCGGCGGTGAGTGCGGGCGGCATGCTGACCATCAGTTCGGGGTCGTTGATCGCGACCTTCGGGGTCATCTTCCAGTCGACGAGGACCATCTTGACGTGCCGGCGTGTGTCGGTGATGACGGCGAAGTTGGTCATCTCAGAGGCGGTACCTGCGGTGGTGTTGATGGCGATGAAGGGCGGCAGCGCCTCTTTGACCTTGCCGCCGCCTTCGTAGTCATAGATCTTGCCCCCATTGGTGACGATGATCCCGATGCCCTTCGCGCAGTCTATCGGGGACCCGCCGCCGGTGGCGACGATCATGTCGCAGCCCTCTTTCTTGTACATCTCGGCGCCCTTGTGGACGGCGTTGTCCGTCGGGTTCGGTTCGGCACCCGGATAGATCACGTAATTGACGCCGGCCCCCTTGAGGAGGGCGCCGACCTCCTCAGCGAGTACTTTACCGTGCTTACCAATGCCGCAGACAATGAATGCCTTCTTTGCCCCGAGCATCTTTGCCCAGGTCCCTATATCTTTTACCGCTCCGGCACCCATGAGGGCGACCGGCGGGTTCAGATAGGTGGATGTCATCTCTTTTCCCCCCCTCACAGGCCCCCGCGGGGGGCCCTGCGATTGGTGACCCAATGTCTGCACAGATATATCATTTTGTTGGTTGCCGGGTAATTTTGCGGAATTCGTCGCGCGGGAATAGGTATAAATCCGGGAATTGCCACTGAAAAAAAATATTCAAGGCTTTTTTTCTTCGAGTCTATGGTCTATGTCGGTTTTTATGCCTTTATTCATGTATCATAGGATTTTAGGTTCTTATTATTGGCGGTGCAGCCCTGAACTGACCGAATGAAGGAGGAATGGTGGACTATCCGGCCCTGGAGATCACGAGATCCCTGGCTCTCCTACCCTGCAGAGGATGAGGAAAACGAGCGTGAAAGGTTCGAAGATTCCGGAGAGGGTGGAACCTCTCCCGGCAGATAGCCTCCCGAATATTACCTGAAATAAACTCCGACGTCCTTCAACTTGTTGAAACGTGCGATGTTGATGACGAGAGGCGTGATGGCCTCGACGTACGGTGAGGCG
>NZ_JAQVNX010000009.1:0-13270 GCF_028702905.1 Methanofollis sp. | reverse complement strand
GGGTGGAACCTCTCCCGGCAGATAGCCTCCCGAATATTACCTGAAATAAACTCCGACGTCCTTCAACTTGTTGAAACGTGCGATGTTGATGACGAGAGGCGTGATGGCCTCGACGTACGGTGAGGCGGCGAGGGGGCCGGCGTCCACAGCCTTGAGTTCTGAGATCGAGTTGACAAGCGCCATCACCTGTGCCTTGGCATCGGCGTGGTCGGAGCAGACACAGACCGAGTAGTCAAGGGGTTCGGAGAGTTTCTGCCACTTGCCGGCCGGGATGTTGTTGAAGGCCGCGACCACCTTCGAGTTGGGCAGGAGTTTCTGGAGTTTCAGGGCCGCTGAGCCCTCCTCGGGTGGGTTGTACTTGAAAAAGTCGGTCCTGATCATTGGGTTCATCAGGCTGATGATGATCTTGCCGTCGAGGCCTTTGAGGGACTCGAGGGTCCTCTCCAGGTTCTCTGCCGGGATCGAGAAGACGACGATCTCGGCTTCGTCGACCGCGCCCTGGTTGGTCGTCGGGATGAGATCAAAGGGCAGGCCGAGGACCTTGAGGGCGTAGCTGCAGAGTTCGCAGGCTGCCTGGGCCTTCTCTTCGAGCCTGGACCCGATATAGACGGTCTGGTTCTGTGAAAGCCTCAGTGCCATGCCCTGTCCGATGCCACCGGTACCCCCGATGATGCCTATTTTCATGGTCTGCCTATCTGCCCTGTACTTTTAATATTTTTTGTAAAGGATAGTGTGCCTGCCCGGAGGCACTCTCCGGGATCGTTTTCTGTCCTGACATGCCGGCAGAGGCATGGACTCGAAACTTTTTTGTCCCCAGAACCCTGTTCAGGCACTATCACGGGGGGTTTAAAACGGCAGAACATGAGGAGCAGCCATCAAAAGTGCGGCAGATTATCAGGGCATATCCGGCAGATCCGAGGTACCTTCTTGCGGCACTGCAGGATATCCAGGCGCACGAGAGGTACCTATCTGTTGAATCGATGCGGGAGGTCGCCGACTATCTTGGCGCCCCTGAAAGCCGGGTGTACAGTGTCGCCACATTTTACCAGGCCCTGAGCCTTGTCCCGCAGGGAAAGAAGATCATCAAGGTCTGCAATGGGACGGCGTGCCATCTTCGCGGTGCGCCAGGGATCCTCCAGGCCCTGGAGGGAGCGCTGGGGATCAAGAACGGTGAAACCACAGAGGACGGTCTATTCACCATCCAGACCGTCAACTGCGTCGGGGCCTGTGCGATGGCACCGGTGGTCGTGGCGAACGAGAAGGTGTACGGGAAGTTCGGGCCCGCCCAGGTGCCTGACATGATCGAAAAGGAGCGTGAAGATGAAGATGATCGGCCGTGAGTCACTGGAGGGATACCGCGCCGCCCTGCCCCCGAAGGGCGGGGGTGCCACCGCATGGGTGCAGATCTGTGCGGGCACCGGCTGTCTTGCCTTCGGCAGCGCCGAGGTGTACCGCGCCTTCGAGGAGGAGGCAGAGAGAAGGGGCCTGAAACTGGGGGTCGAGTTTATGGCCGACTCCACCGGCTGCCACGGCTTCTGCGAGCGTGGCCCCCTGGTGGTCGTCCATCCGGGGAACATCTTCTACCAGCAGGTGAAGGTGAAGGACGTCCCTGAGATCTTCGACAAGACCGTCCAGAAGGGGGAGATCGTGGCACGCCTCCTGTACCGCGATCCTGTGACAAAGGAGCGCTACCAGACCGCCGAGAAGATCCCCTTCTATGCCCACCAGAAGAGGGTCGTCCTGCGGAACACAGGACTGATCAACCCCTTCGAGATCGACGACTATATCAGGGCAGGGGGGTACGCGGGGCTCGGCCGGGCGCTCGCCATGGAGCCTGCGGAGGTCGTGACGGTCGTGAAGGACTCCGGTCTCCGCGGGCGCGGCGGCGGCGGTTTCCCGACAGGCGTGAAATGGGAGTCGGCTGCGACCGTCGAGGCCGACAAAAAATATGTCGTTGCCAATGGCGACGAGGGCGACCCCGGCGCCTTCATGGATAGAAGCCTCATGGAGGGAGACCCTCACAGTGTCATCGAAGGGATGATCATCGGGGGCTATGCAATCGGTGCCGATACCGGCCTTATCTATGTACGGAACGAGTACCCGCTCGCGGTCAGGCACCTCTCCCGGGCCATCGACCAGGCGCGGGAGTATGGCCTCCTCGGGAAAAATGTCCTGGGCGGCGGCTTCGACTTCGACATCGAGATCTTCAGGGGCGGCGGCGCCTTCGTCTGCGGCGAGTCCACGGCCCTGATGACCTCGATCGAGGGGCGGCCCGGTGTGCCGCGGGTGAAATACATCCGCTCCACTGAAAAAGGGCTCTGGGACGTGCCGACTGTCCTCAACAACGTGGAGACCTGGGGGAATGTGCCGCAGATCGTCTTCCATGGCGCCGACTGGTACAGGGCCATGGGCACGCCGAAGAGCGCCGGCACGAAGGTCTTCTCTCTTGTCGGCAAGATCAAGAACAGCGGCCTCGTCGAGGTCCCGATGGGCACGACCCTGCGGACGATCATCTTCGAGATCGGCGGCGGGGTGCTGAATGACCGCGAGTTCAAGGCCGTGCAGACCGGCGGCCCCTCGGGGGGGTGTCTGCCTGAAGAAAGATTGGACCTGGCCGTCGACTTTGACGAACTGGTGAAGGCCGGGTCGATGATGGGTTCTGGCGGTATGATCGTGATGGACGACCACACCTGCATGGTCAATGTCGCCCGGTACTTCATCGACTTCCTGGTGGAGGAGTCGTGCGGTAAATGCACGCCCTGCCGCGAGGGCCTGAAGGTGATGCAGACCCTCTTCCACGGCCTCACCTCGGGCACGGCCCGGCCTGGCGACACCGTCCTCCTGAAGGAGATCGCGGAAAATGTCAGGGACACCGCACTCTGCGGCCTCGGGAAGACGGCGGCAAACCCTGTCATCTCGACGATGCGCTGGTTCCCCGAGGAGTACGAGGAGCACGAGAAGGAGGGCTTCTGCCGTGCAGGCGTCTGCAAAGGCCTCTACGCCCTGGAGATCGATCCTGAGTTCTGCACTGGCTGTACGCTCTGTGCAAAGGTCTGTCCTGTCAATGCGGCAACCGGAGAGAAGAAACAGACCCACCACATCGATATGGCGACATGCATCACCTGCGGCTCGTGCCTGGACGCGTGTCGCTTCAAGGCGATCAAGGTTGTGCGGAGGGGTGAGTGATCATGATTGACGTGACAATCGACGGGCAGAAAATAGAGGTTGAGAAAGGGACGACCGCCCTGGAGGCGGCCCGTGCCCTGGGCATCGAGATCCCGACCCTCTGCTACCATGAAGGCCTGCCGCCTGACGGCAACTGCCGCCTCTGCCAGGTGGAGGTCATCGACCGGGGGAGAAAGAGCCTTGCCATCTCCTGCATGTACCCGATTCAGAGGCCTGTGGAGATCCTCACCGACACCGAGGACGTGAGGGGGGCGAGGAAATTTGTCATCCAGCTCCTTCTTGCCCGTGCGCCAAAGTCGCCCGTCCTCCAGAGGCTGGCCGACCAGTACGGCGCCGAGCCCCTGGACGAGCGTTTTGTCCAGGCAGGGGAGATAGACCTCTGCATCAGGTGCGGCAGGTGCGTGCGTGCCTGCGCCGAACTCGGCCCCGACGCCATCGACTTCGTCTGGCGCGGCTGGGATAAAGAGGTGAACACCCCCTTTGGGGAGCTCTCCAGGACCTGCACGGGCTGCGGCTCGTGTGCCGAGGTCTGTCCGACAGGTGCGATCCTGGTCACCGAGAAGGGAGGGACGCGGACCATCTGGGGCCGCACCTTCGAGCTCGTGGCCTGCGGGATCTGCGACGATCTTTTTGCGACAAAAGAGCAGCTCGAAGCGGCGAAGCCTGAGTTCGAGCAGAAAGACGCCAGGATCCTCTGCCCGCGGTGCCGGAGGATTGTCGAGGCACGCGAGGCCGGCACAGGCCTGGGGACACAGGGGGGGGAGTGATCAGAAGGTGAACGCCCCCTTCCGACGGAAGAGGGGGTGGGAGCTCCCAGGATCTCTGCGATTCTCTTCCATGGGTCGTATCCACGGGCTGTGCGTAGATATCGAATATGCAAAATACTTAAACTAGGATTGCCTACACCCCCCGATCATAGGGGGGAAAAAGATGGAAAAGACTGAGAACCTGCTGCTGATCACCCCGGAGCGGTGTATCGGCTGTGGTACGTGCGAACTGGCATGCTCGATCGGGCATGAGGGCGAGTTCAGACCAGCGGTCTCGCGGATCTCTGTCCACCGGTTCGAGGCCGGTGTGAACGTGCCGATGGCCTGTCTCCAGTGTGACAAACCCGCCTGCGTGGCGGCCTGCACCACCGGGGCCCTGGAAAAGGACACCCTGACCGGGCTTGTCGGCGTCAATGTGGCACGGTGTATCGGATGCCGGATGTGCGTGATGGCCTGCCCCTTCGGCAACATCGCGTACAGCATGGCAGAGAAACAGCCCTTGAAATGTGACCAGTGCGGTGGCAAACCGATGTGCGCTGAGTTCTGCCCGACGAACGCGATCGAGTACCTGCCCGCAGACACGGCGACGATCCGGAGGAAGAAGGCCTTCTCGGCAAAGATCGCCGCGGGCATCGCGGAGGTGGAGATATAATGCACGGATGGATCGGCACGGTGCTCCGCGTCAACCTGACCGAGGGCACCGTCAAAAAGGAGGCCCTGAAGAAGGACGCCGCCGAAAACTACATCGGTGGCCGGGGCCTTGGCGAGAAGTACTTCATGGACGAGGTCGACCCGAAGGTGGACGCCCTCTCCCCGGCGAACAAACTGATCTTTGCGACCGGCCCCCTGACAGGGACGATGGGCATCTCGACAGGGCGCTACGATGTCGTCGCCAAGGGGCCGCTGAACGACACCCTGGCCTCCTCGAATTCGGGCGGGTATTTCGGGGCTGAGGTAAAGTATGCCGGTTACGACCTGATCATCTTTGAGGGCAAGGCGGCAAAACCGGTGTACCTCTGGATCAACAACGATCATGTCGAGATCCGAGACGCCACGGCGCTCTGGGGCAAGACGGTGTACGAGACCGACGACGCCATCAGGGCCGCGACCGATATCGAGGCCGAGGTCGCCTGCATCGGCCCTGCGGGGGAGAAACTGGTAAAGTTCGGCTGCATCATGAACGACAAGAACCGTGCGGCCGGCAGGACCGGTATCGGTGCGGTGATGGGCTCGAAGAATCTCAAGGGGTTCGCCGTCCGCGGCACAGGCGGGATCAGGGTCGCGGACAAGGAGGCGTACCTCGGCGTTGTCAGGGCGGCCAGAAAAAAGATCGCCGAAAACCCGGTGACCTCCGCGGGGCTGCCTACCTACGGATCAAACATTCTGGTCAACATCATCAACCAGACCGGGGCTTTTCCGACGCGGAACTGGCAGGAAGCCTACTCCGAGGAGGCCGACAAGATCTCGGGCGAGACCCTCACCGGGTCGCACCTCCTCCATGGCAAGGGCTGCGGGAGCTGCGTCGTCGGCTGCGGCCGGGTCTCGAAGGCGAGGGGAAAATACAACGAGGTCGGCGAGGGGCCCGAGTACGAGACCGCCTGGGCCTTCGGCGCGGACTGCGGGATCTTCGACATGGACGCCGTGCTGAAGGCGAACTTCCTCTGCAACGAACTCGGGCTGGACACCATCTCGATGGGCTCGACGATCGCGTGCGCGATGGAACTCTACGAGATCGGGGCTGTCGACCAGAAGAAGGTCGGCTATGACCTGCGGTTTGGCAATGCCGATGCGATGGTCGCCCTGACCCGCGCCACCGCCTACAGGGAGGGCTTCGGGAACGACCTTGCCGAGGGCTCTTTCAGGCTGGCCACGAAGTACGGCCATCCCGAACTCTCGATGACTGTCAAGAAGCAGGAGATGCCGGCCTACGACCCGCGTGCCGTGCAGGGCATCGGCCTGGAGTACGCCACCTCGAACCGCGGCGGCTGCCATGTGCGGGGCTACACCATCTCCCCTGAGGTGCTCGGCCTGCCCATGAAGATGGACCCCTCTGTCATCGAAGGGAAGCCCGAGATCCTCAAGATCTTCCAGGACCTCACCGGTGCCCTCTCCGCCTCGGGGACCTGCCTGTTTTCGTCTTTTGCGATCGGCGCCGACGAGATCGCAGCCGAGTTGAAGGCGGCGACAGGTATCGACTACACCACAGAGAAAGTGATGCAGATCGGGGAGAGGATCTGGAATATGGAGAGGATGTTCATCATCAAAAACGGCTATTCGGAGAAGGACGACACCCTGCCGCCAAGGCTCCTCAACGACCCGATCCCGGCCGGGCCGGCCAAGGGGCAGGTCAGCAGGCTTCCCGAGATGCTCCCCAAGTACTACGAGATCCGCGGCTGGGACAAGCACGGGGTACCGAAAAAGGAGAAACTCGCCGAACTCGGGCTGGGTCACCTGGCCTCCTGATCTTTTTCTTTTTTGTCGGGCGACCCCTCTTGATGGGTCTCTCTCAATATTGACCCGGGAAACAGAACAAAAAATTGGCTGTGTTGAAATTCTGTTATGGAGTGCCTGTGCCAGGGGCAAAGCCCCCCCTTCCCCCCACCATTACGACAGAGGCGGGGTTGGCGTACTCCCCCAGGACTCCTGCCCTGTCTTCCCCTGGCCGATTGCAGGTGGGGACGGCCGGAGGGAACTTGAGAAAATCTTTGATTTTCGATGAAACCCCGGTGGACCGTATGGGGAAGGCGGTGGATCCGCACTCACTCTGTTGGACCGGAGTGTATCCCCTGCTGGAGGATGAGGATTTACCATGAAATGATCCAGAAAATCAGTTGTCCGGGTTTGCATGAAGATTTGACTCTCAACGAGCACCCCATGATGGAGATGGAGAGGGCAAAACCCCCTTCAGAACGGTCAGCCCTCTGCCTTCCCCGCCCTATCGCAATCCCGGAGGCCCGGGGGCAGCGCCCCCGGCGCGAGCGTGCGGGAAGGCACGTCGACCAGACGAACTCCTCAGAACAATTTTCATGCGGTATGCCTGAGGCGTGCTTCCGAGTCATGCCCGATTCAACAGAGCCAAAAATTGTGAAGGGAAGAGTGCCCCTCAATCCCTGCCTGAACAGGAGAAGAGTGCCGGCTTTTCCCGGGTACTTCTCTCAGTACCCGGTGATTCCACGGCCGTTCCCTGGACGAGACCTGCCTGGACGAGGACAAGCACCGCGATGGCTCCACCTATGGCAAATATTGTTGTAAAAGCCGTCCCTGCAGGCGCACCACTATGGCCGGCAAGGGCGATGCCGGTGATCAGGGGGCCAAGGGTGCCGCCGACGCTCTGGAGGGTGTGGATGAGGGCCGAGGCCGTCGTCAACTTATCCGGCGGAGCGGCGGCGACGACGACGATATTGTCGACGGTCAGGAGGACAGACATCCCTGCAGAGATGGCAATCCACACCAGGACCAGGACAGGCACCGAGAGGGGAAAGACAATGAGTAAGCCGCACCCGACCGCGATCTCCAGGGCGCCGATGATGAATGCGAACTGAAACCCCTTTTTCTGCACGATCCTGCCTGCAACTGCACCGGAGATCATGTCGGCCACTGTCCCGGGGACCATGATGAGGCCGACAGAGAAGGCGGTGAGGCCGAGTCCTGCCGGGCTCTCGATGATGTAGGGCATCGACTGGAGGAGGAGGAAGAAGAGGAGCATCACGACCATGTCGTTGATGCAGACTGTCCGGACCGGAGATTTGAGGAAGAACCCGGCATTGAAGACGGGGTCGTCGGCCTGCCCTTCCCTGTGCAGGAAGAGGACGAGGGCGCCGAGAGCAAGGGCGAAGAGTGCCGCCACACTCGGTCCGGGGAGTCCGGAGGGGTCCCAGAGGGAGAGAGCGATCATCCCGCCGAGGATGGCAAGAGAGAAGAGGGCCGTGCCTGCAAGGTCGACGCCGCGCCCCCCTCTCACAGGAGAAGGTCTGACGATAATCGCGGCCGCGAGGACGAGGAGCACGGCTACCGGTGCCATCCAATGGTAGCAGGTCTGCCAGCTGTACTGCTCGACGATATAGGCCCCGGCGAGCACACCGGCGAAAGTCCCGGCGCCGTCTGTCGCAGCGACAAGCCCGATCGCGGACGGGACCAGGCGTTCGGGGACCTGTTCGGCGATGAGAGCACAGGCGATGGGGCCGACTGCGAGTCCGGCGCCCTGCAGGGCCCTGCAACAGAGGAGAGAGAGCATGTCCTGTGCAAAGCCGCCGCAGATTGCCCCTGCGGCATAGATCGAGAGGCATATGATAAGGAGGCGCTTTTTTCCGTACCTGTCGCCGAGGACGCCGACGGCCGGGATTGTCATCGCCCCGACGATCATCATGGCCGGGAGGATCCAGGCGGTGAAGACAGAAGATACGCCGAATTCGGATTCAATAACCGGAAATGCGGCGATAAGCATTGCTTCGCCCGCCATGACCACCATGGCGGCGGTACAGAGGAGGGCGAGGAGCATCCATGGATAAGGGGGTGTATTCTTGTTTTTATGGTTAAATAGCATGTTTTGCGGGGTTTTAGTGTTCAACAGTCCCTTTATACTGGGGCCTGAAACCACATAGTGCTTCCCCGCGCCGCCCTATGCCTGCACGTCCCCCCGCACGAGCGGTCTGGAGAGGTGCCTCCGCGCCGTCGGCGGCACCTCGAACCAGCCCGTCTGTATGGCCCGCGGTCTCCTGGAGACCTCCGGTTCCTTTGATCTCGCCCCGCAGGTCCGGCACTTGTAGCCCTTTTCCTTCCCGGCAGACGTCATCCGCGTACTGCAGGCCGGGCAGAGAGGCGGCCTGACCATCATGTCCTCTGCAAGGGCATCGATGTGGATTTTTTCAAGGTTGAGAGTCCCGTTCTTGTAACTCCCGCAGACGAGGAGAGTGTCACCGGGCACAAGTGCCCGCACGATATCCCTGAACCCCTTCGTCGGTTCAAATGCCATGCAGGTGAGGCATCGGTCTCCCTCCTCGAGGACGAGCATGACATGCCCGCCTTCGCCGGTCACCGGCCTTTCCACAACTCTTCCGGGGACGCGGTACGACCTCCCCTCCAGCAGGGACCCGATCCTCCCGGCGACCAGGTGGGCGTCCGTGCCCTGGTTCGTTACCCACACCTGCTCGAGTTCAGGTTCCTCCGCCCTGATAAAGGACCGCGCCCGCGTCACCCATTCCGGGCTCTCGCCGCGGATCCCGAAGAGGACCGGGTCGGGGGTGTGGGGGACGCAGACGACGACATCCTGTGTCCGGTCCACCGAGTCCCAGGTATGCGGCCAGGTCGCCGCCTCGGCCTCAAAGACCGACGCCCTCTCGACGGCCCGCGGCGTCCCCCGGCACTCCGCGCGTCGGTATGCCAGGAGTTCCCATGTCCTGTCGGGAAGGACACTTGCGACCGCCGCGGTCGCCCCGATGAGACCCCGCCCATTTTTCCAGCCACGGTACAGCGCTCCTTCCCTTTCGAGGACGACACGTGCCTCCTCTATGGTGCAGAAGTCCTGCGCCGCCTTCCAGTAGAAGGCCGGGTCGGGTCGGCGCTCTGCCGCAACAAGACCGGGATTGGTGTTTGCGCAGGAGAAGTCCGCGAGCTCCTCGACAAGCCCCGACGCGAGGGAGAATGCCTCGTCCCTGTCGCCTTCGGCCCCGATGCAGACCGCCGCGTTCCCCCGCGTCTTGAAGGGCGCGTTCGGGTTGAGCCTGACCAGCCTTGTCTCGAATACCCTCATTCCGGCCTGATTGAGGGCCCTGATCAGCCGTGCCCCGAGGTAGGTCGTGCACATGCCGGCAGGAGAGTCGGTGTCGTCGATCCCTATGAACATGAAGCGATTATTTATTAGGATGTCGTACTATATCCACCTTTAACGAGTACCTATGTCACAGGAACGTCTCCTCGATATGGTCATCAGCGTCATGCTGACGGCAGGCTATGAGGTCTCCGAGCGGTGCAGCCTCCGCCCTCGCTCTTTCGATCTCATTGCAGGAAAAAGGGGCGTCCTTCTTGTCATCAAAGTCGTCTCCCACATCGATTCTGTGTCTGAGGAGATCTCCTGTGACCTCGACGCCATCGCCCGTCACCTCGGCGCCTCACCCCTCATTATCGGCGAGAGAGCACGGGACGCCGACCTTGAACGCGGCACCGTCTATGTGCGCTACGGCATCTATGCGATCAGCCCGGCAACCCTGTACGACTTCCTGGTGGAGAGCGTGCCACCCCTCATCTATGCCCAGCCCGGCGGGCTGTACGTGAACATCAACGGGGACATGCTCAAGGGACTCAGGGAGAGGAGCCAGCTCTCCCTCGGCGACCTCGCCCGGCACCTCGGCGTCTCCCGCCGGACGATCAGCAAGTACGAGGACGGGATGTCCACGACCCTGGACGTCGCGATCCAGCTTGAGGAACTCTTCGACGAGGCCGTGGTCGAGGCGATCGACCTCCTCTCCTATATCCCGTCTCCCCCGGAGGCCAGGGGCCCGGAGGCCGCACCATTCCCTGCCGACTTCGAGCGGATGGGCATCGAGATCCACCAGATGCGCCGCGCCCCTTTCCAGGCGCTCGCCGTCATCCAGGAAGAGCGGATCCTGACCTGTTTCGGAACGGCGCAGAAGACGGTCAAGCGCGCTGCTCTCATCGGGAACATATCCCAGGTCGCCGGGGCCTATGCGATGTGCGTCATTTCAGACTACACGAAGAAAAAGAGGATCGGAAGGACCCTTGTTATCGGAGAAGAACAACTGCGTACTCTTGAAGACGGTTCTGACCTCATCGAGATGATCCATCAGTAATAAGCTATATATAGAACTACAAACCAACTATTCTAGCGCTACACTATATGGTGATTCACATGTCGCAGCAGATGGGAGGACAACCAATCCTTATTCTTAAAGAGGGAAGTTCCCGCACCCGCGGGAGGGACGCGCAGAGTATCAACATCGCCGCAGCCAAGGCCGTTGCCGGCGCCGTCCGAACAACTCTTGGTCCGAAGGGCATGGATAAGATGCTCGTCGACACTATCGGCGATGTCGTCATCACGAACGATGGCGTGACTATCCTCAAGGAGATGGACATCGAGCACCCGGCCGCCAAGATGATGGTCGAGGTCGCGAAGACCCAGGACGACGAGGTCGGCGACGGTACCACCACCGCAGTCGTCGTGGCCGGCGAACTTCTCAAGCGCGCCGAGGACCTCCTCGAGCAGGACGTCCACCCGACGGTCATTGCCCACGGTTACCGGATGGCAGCCGAGAAGGCGATCGAGATCGTCAGAGAACTTGCCATCGATGTCAAGCCCGGCGACTCCGAGATCCTGATGAAGATCGCGGGAACCGCCATGACGGGCAAGGGTGCAGAGGCCGCAAAGGACAAGCTCTGTGACCTCGTCGTCAGGGCCGTCACCATGGTCGCCGACGAAGACGGCACCATCGACCTCGACTACGTGAAGGTCGAGAAGAAGGTCGGCGGTTCTATCGAGGACTCCAAGATCGTCGAGGGCGTGCTCATTGACAAGGAGCGCGTCCACCCGGCAATGCCGAAGAAGGTCGAAGACGCAAAGATCCTCCTCCTCAACGCCGCGGTCGAGTTCAAGAAGACCGAAGTCGACGCCGAGATCAACATCACGAGCCCTGACCAGCTCCAGATGTTCCTCGACGAGGAAGAGCGGATGATCCGGAACATCGTCGACAAGATCGTCGCCTCCGGTGCGAACGTCCTCTTCTGCCAGAAGGGCATCGACGACATCGCCCAGCACTACCTTGCGAAGGCCGGTGTCTTTGCCGCTCGCCGCGTGAAGAAGTCCGACATGGAGAAGCTCTCCCGTGCAACCGGTGCGAACCTTGTCTCCTCCATCGACGCCATCACTCCCGATGAACTCGGCTTTGCCGGTATCGTCGAGGAGAGGAAGGTCTCTGGCGAAGACATGACCTTCGTCGAGCAGTGCAAGAACCCGAAGGCGGTTTCCATCATCATTAAGGGTGGCACCGAGCACGTCGTCGACGAGCTTGACCGCGCTATGGAGGACGCCCTTCGTGTCGTCGAAGTCGCCCTCAGCGACAAGAAGTTCGTCGCCGGCGGCGGCTCCCCCGAGGTCGAACTCTCCCTGCGGCTCCGCGAGTACGCCGCGACCGTCGGTGGCAGGGCCCAGCTCGCCATCGAGGCCTTTGCAAGCGCTCTTGAGATCATCCCGAGAACCCTTGCCGAGAACGCAGGTCTCGACCCGATTGACATCCTTGTCGAACTGCGTGCGGCCCATGAGAAGGGCCAGAAGACCGCGGGCCTCGATGTCTACTCCGGCAAGGCCGGCGACATGCTCGCCCTTGGCGTTGTCGAACCCCTGCGGGTGAAGACCCAGGCCCTCAACTCGGCCGCAGAGGCTGCCATCATGATCCTCAGGATTGACGACGTCATCGCCTCCTCCAAGTCTGCCGGCCCCTCCCCGGAGGAAATGGCAGCAATGGGCGGCGGCATGGGCGGCATGGGCGGCATGCCCCCGATGTAAACCTGAAAAATACTGCAGATGCCCGATCCCGGGCACCATTTTTTTGGTCCCTTTCCTGATTCCGGATCTTTTCTGAAGACGTCTTGATAGCCTTGGCGCCGTGACCTGCGGGAGAAGAATAGAAAGAACCCGTCCCATGGGAGATGCCCGGGCGGTGCCTGTTGTATGATCTGAAAAACGGGCCTTTTGGAGTCGCTCATGAAACGGAGTATCAAGCGGCTCTTTGAAAATCACCTCCTGTAGTTTTCATGATACATTCTCATGATCGGGTCGATGTATGCCCTTGATTCCATGAGGGCCGGCGTGGATCCCCTGCCTTCCCCGTAATCCCTACCCGATCCTTCCCTCAGGATAGAACCGGGGAAGATCGAGCAGAAATTTCTGAAGAAGAATGCAAGGGGGTCGAAGACTTTTGGGGTGCGAACAGACAGAGTGAGCATGAGAAGGCGACAATCCAGAATTTTCCCGTGAGGCGGGGCTTTTGATATAGAGGTCATTCCAAAACTGATCAGAAATCTTTGTCATGTCGATGAAATTCCTCGCATTTGGTTCAGAAAAATCCTGTTCTGGTGCCTGTTCCGGGGGGTTTCACCCCCGGTCCCCCCACCATTACGATAGGAGGGTAGATGGCAGACCCCTTCACGATCGAATCTACCCTTCCCAGGTTTATTACCCTGAAAATGATCCAGACGTTCAATTCTGGAGTTATGGATGAGAATTTGAACACACAGATTTCTCTCATACCTGATATCCGGAGAACAAAACCGCCCTCAGAACGATCGGGCTCTTTGCCTTCCCGCCC